>NZ_DATBUP010000138.1:0-10775 GCF_036515995.1 Pedomonas sp.
AGTAGCCTGACACCTTCACCCGCTCAACCGCACCATCTGCGCCGTTGAAATAGAAATTACCCTTGAGGTCGGACAGGCAGGCATGGTTTGCAAGATCGGTCGGGTCTTCGGGCCAGCCGTGACGCTTGACGTAGTCCGGCGACGCGCACAGGCAGTAGGAAAGGTAGCCGAACAGGCGCGCCTTCAAACTCGAGTCCGTAAGCCTTCCGTAACGAATAACGACGTCGAACTGCTCCTGCACCAGCTCCGCCTCGCGCAGGTATGCCACCACTTCCAGCGAAATTTCCGGGTGGCGGGCCCCGAAATCGGCAACGATGGCCGACATGTACGTGATACCGAATACGCTGCTGAGACCGATACGCAGGCGACCCACTGGCCGCTCCTGAAACTGCGAGATCTGCCGCTCCACGTTGGTCAGCGACGAGCGCATGTCGAGACAGCAGCGGTGGAAGATGTCCCCGGCCGCGGTCAGCGACAGGCGGCGCGTGGTGCGAAGCAGCAGCTGAGCGCCGACGCGGGCCTCAAGCTCGCTGACCATCTTGCTGACATAGGACTTGGATACGCCGAGAAACTCCGCAGCAGCCGTGAAACTGCCGGTCTCAACCACGGCAAGAAACTCCTCAATACCGCGCCATGTCACGAACGCTCCCCCTCGCATCGTCATCTCGGCCATCTCGCGTGCCGCGTCGCTGACAATGCTAGAGGGAGGAAGCGTCGATGAAAAGCCGAACCTGCCGGACTTGTTCGACAAGCCCGGCACGTCCTGCGGCCCCGGTTGGGGCCCTTTCTTAGGCCGCCCGCTGTGCAAGGTTCTGCTTCAGCGGACCGATTTTGGCCGCAAGCGCCCACAGCGCTTCCTTGTCCAGATCGTAGACTTCAAGGGCATTGCCGGCGAGCATCTTCTGGATGTCCGCCTCGGGCAGGCCGCCCAGGCTCAGGCTCATCTTCTCGAGCGTAGACGGCCAGGTGCCTTCCGGGTGCGGATAATCGGTGCCCCACATGATCCGGTCGATCCCGATCTTGTAGTAGGCGTCGGTTGTCTCCTCGTCTGGCAGCGCCGAACAGCCAACCCAGATGTTCCGGGCAAAATATTCGCTCGGCTTCATCGTCAGGTTGTTATTGAAGTCGCCCAGCTTGCCGCTGGTATGCTTGACCGAGCCGCGGATATCCATCAGTTCGATCATCCAGGGGAACCAGAACTCGCCGCCCGCCTCCGTGAATACCACTTTCAGGCGCGGGTAGAGCTCGAAGACGCCGCCGAAGATCATGTTCCACATCGGGCGGGTCAGCCAGAAGGCGAACTCGCACAGGTAGGTGCCGATCCAGCCCTGCTGGGTGGTATCGTATGACGGCGCGCCGCCGGAATGGAAATGCACCGGCATGTTCAACTCCTGAAGCAGCTCCCACATGGGATAATACTTCCGGTGATTGTACATGTCGTAGCCGTCCATGATGGCAGGCAGGAACACGCCTTTCAGACCCGCGCTGTGCGCCCAGCGGATCTCCTTGAGATTTTGCTCCATGTCATAAAGGGCCGGGATCACCGCAAGGCCAATGCGGCGCAGCGGATCTTCACGGCAGAAATCCGCCAGCCAGCGGTTGTGCGCCCGGGCGCCGGCCCATTGCAGCTCCGGATCGATGCCATAAGGCTTCAGGCCAACGTCCGCGCCGAACGGCGGGGCATTGCGCTCGGTGATCCCGTCCGGAAACAGCACCTCGGCCGCAACGCCGTCCGCATCGAGCACGCGGTTACGGATCACCGGATCCCATGCGCCCTCAAGGCCGTCACCTACGCGCGCGCGCCACTTGGTGTTGAAGTCATCGATGAGGAAGCGCTTCTCATGCTCCTCGCGCGCCTTGATTTCCATGGCGATGCGCAGGTCAAATTCCGCATGGTATTTGCTCTCCAGATATTCCCGGTAGCGCTCAGGCGGAAGCCCAGCGTGACCATCAGAGGAAATGACGAGGTAGCGATCCATAACTCTCTCCCACAAATTCTTTGTCATGGCGGCCAGCTCGGGGCTGAGCGGCTCTGATGATTTCTCTTGCAGAATACCGCGCCGCTTCCGCCTCCAACAAGGCAACCAGCGCGGACAAACTATCGCTCACAGGAAACGATGACGGGCTTACCTTTCACGAATTTGCGCTAATGCCGGGCTGATGCCCGCATAGGCGCACAGGCCGGTCAGCAGCACGATGAGCAGAACGAAGGGCGCTGCGCGGTCCAGTTGATACAGCGCCACGGCAATGACCGGCGGCACGACGATGGACGCCCCGGCAATCGATGAGACGGCCCCTGCCACTGCTCCCTGCCGCGTGGATCTGGCCGCCAGCGACGCGCCAGCGGTGAAGCCCGGACGCGCCAGGCCGTAGCCAAGGCTGGCTGTCGCGTAACCGATGACCAGCGGGGTGTAGCCGGGCAGCAATACCACCAGCGCGTTGCCCAGAACCGCCAGCCCTCCGCCCCAGCGCAGCATGGTGCGGGGCATGAGCCCGAGCGGGGCGATCAGCCCCCATTGCGCAACCAGAGCGGCAAGCGCGCACGCAACCATCGCCGCACCGATTGCCCCTTGGGCAGCCGTCGGCTCAAGGCCAAGCCGATCGATTACAAGAAAGCCGAGCGTATAGGTGTTGGCTGCCTGCGCAGAACTCATCACGAAGCCATAGATCAGGAACGGCCGCACGCCGGCATCGCGCCAGATGGAACTGGTGTCAGCCTGCGACCGGGACTGTGCGGTATCTGTGAGACTGCCCGCACTGTCCCGCGGCAGAAAGGCGGCAACGAGCAGCAGGATGGCAACGCCGCCCAGGCCGAACAGAAACATGGGCGCGGACAGACCCGCAGGCGGCAGTATGAGAAAGGGCGCAACGGCCGGGCCGAGCACCGTGCCAAGGCTGAGCGCCCCGGCAAGACCGGCAACGGCCCGCACGCGGGCGGCACCATCGGAATGCTCCGCGATATAGGCTTGCGCGGCCGTTGCCGAGGCGGAGCCGAACACGCCATAGCTGGCACGCACGACCAGGAAGGCCACGAACAACGCCGTCGGCCCGGCCATGCCCGCCGCGCCCGCCAGCACGACGAGGCCGCAACCCACCATGGAAAAGATGAAGCCGAAAAGCCCGAGCAGGATGTAGGGCTTGCGCCCCTCCCGGTCGGAGCGTCTTGCCCAGTAGGGCGAGCTGAAGGCCCACATCAGGGCGGACAGCGAGAAGATGCCCGCCACCAGAAAGTCCGAAATGCCCATCTCGCGCCCGACGGCGGGCATGACCGAGATGAGCCCGGTGTTCCCGATCGCCGTTGCGAGCGTGGTCGCAAAAAGGGCGGCGAAGGCCAGAGGGGACAAGACAGCGCCTTTTCCCGGCATGTTTCGGCCTCCGCCGCGTGTTTCTCAGGATCAGAAGTCGAGCTTGGCCTCGAAGCCGAAGCTTCGCGGATCGGCCCACTGACGCACTGTGAAGGTCGTCAGGTTGATGCCGCTGACCCAGTATTTCTCATCCGTCAGGTTGCGGCCCCACAGGGACAACTCCAGCTGCGCGTTGCGACCCACTTCAAGATTGGCCAGCGAGATGCGGCCGTCCAGCACGCCATAGGCCTTGCGCTTGGCAAGTTCGTCCGGTGTGATTGTGCCCCACTGCTCGCCACGCCAGCTGTAGTTGAGGCTGGTAATGATTTCCGGCCCGCCGAGATCAATGCGATGTTCGGCACCGATCAGGAAGTTGTGCTTGGGCGCGAGCGGCACCTTATAGGTGTCCGTCACGTCCTCTCCGGAGGGCAGCACGAAGTCCTTGTAACGCGCATCGAGGTAGCCGTAACCGAAGTTGACCGAGAGCGTATCCAGAAGCCGCAGGTTGCCCTCGATTTCGAAGCCGGTGAACTCAGCCTTGCCCGCGTTGATGATGTTGGTGGTGATGAGCGCCGGCACAAATACGCCTGCCTGAAACTCCTTGTACACGTTGTGATAAACGGCGGCATTCACGCTGAGGCGACGATCGAAGAAGGCCCCCTTGGTGCCCAGCTCGAACGCCAGGAGTTCTTCGGGGTCATAGGGCGTGTTGAAGGCGGCATTGGTCGAGGCGGTGTCGTTGAAACCGCCGCTCTTGAAGCCGGTTGCAACACGGCCATAGACGTTCCAGTCTGGCTGGATTTCGTAGCGGATGTTGAACTCCGGCGTGAACTTGGACCAGGTTTTCTTGTTCTCCAAGGGTATCAGGTCATCAGGCCCGATCGCGCCATTGGGCAGCGCGCCGAGCGCCGGTCCGCCGCTGCGGGTTATGGGCGCGCCCGTCACCGGATCGCGCACAAAAACGCCGGAGCCCGGAGCCGCCGGATTGGCGCGGTAGTTATTATAGGAGATCAGGCGCTCCCATACGTCGCGGGTTTCACGAGTGTAACGCAGGCCGACCGTCAGATCGAGGCGGTCTTCCATCACTGGCGGCGTCCAGGTGAACTGACCATACCCGGCAATGGAATAGTTGTTCGCACCACGCTCGCTAAGGTCGTAGTTGTTGCCGCCGAACTGGAAGTTCCAGCGCGGGTTATACACGTCATACTTGTCGCGCATGTAGAAGCCGCCGACAGTGTAATTCAGCCGCTCACTGCTTCCGATGACCTGCAGTTCCTGACTGAACTGCTTGTAGTTGTTATTGAGCGTGAAGCGGAAAAGATCGAGCGGAGTGCCATCGAAATCGCTGTCGCTGCGCGTCTTCAGATCTCGCCATGCGGTAATCGACTTCAAGGTCAGCTCACCGATGGCGGTCGATCCTGCGTCGTACTCGGCCGTGATCGCATGGCCGAACACCCGGAAGTCGCTGCGAAGGCTCGCATCCGCCGCGCCATTGTCCGGACGGTTGGGATTGATGTAGGGCCCGATCAGGCCTGTACCGATGGAGCCCGGCGCGCTCGGGGTCAGCATGGCGCCCGTCCCCTTGCTGTCGCTGATGTCGTACGCGTAGCTGATCGACAGGTCGGTGAACGGTTCCCAGAGCACATCCACCCGGCCGGCGTTCAGGCGCTGACGGCCGAAGTTGTGGCGGTCGAGCGTGTTTTCGTAAAAGCCGTCGAACTGGCGGCCGGAATAGGCCGCCTTCGCCTTCAGCGTGCCCAGAGCGCCATCCGGATCACCGATGGCAGGCAGATCGACCACAAATCTCTGGGTGAACAGATCACCGTTGCCGGCGCCGAGAATGAGCTTGCCACCGAACTCGCCCGTCGGCGCACGGGTGACAAGGTTGATGGCGCCGCCGATCGTGTTCTTGCCGTAAAGCGTTCCCTGCGGCCCGCGCAGCACCTCGATCCGCTCCAGATCCACCATGTCGAAGGCCGCGCCGGTGGACTTCGCGATGGGCACGCCGTTGATGTAAAGGCCGACCGGCTGATCCCGGCCCAGACTGGTGTCGCCGGACGGCGCGATGCCGCGAATGGTGATCAGCGGCCCGAAACTGTTGCCCACGGTCTGGTTGATCTGGATATTCGGGACTTGGGTTTCAATGTTGTTGACGTTGGTGATGCCCGCCCGCTCGATTGCCGCGCTGGACAGCGCGGATACAGAAACAGGCACATCGATCAACCGCTCCTCGCGGCGCTGCGCCGTGACGACGATATCCTGCGTATAGACGGTCTGCCCACTCGATTGTTGACTGTCCTGCGCCCATACTGGCGCAACGGCAGAGGACCAAGCAACACTACTCAACAACAAGGTCAGACTGGTACGACGTTTCATATTCCCTCCCCACACGGCTGGAAGGGGCGCAGCAACGAACTTCTCTAGGTCCGCATTTCAGCCCCTTCGTTGCTGCCACGCTGCGTCTTCACGCAGTATGCTAACGTTTTTTTTGAACGTTGCTGCCTCTTTGTAACAGCAAGAGTGTTCCTGCTGCGGGCTCCGTGGCCCCTCTATCCTTGCGGAGCCGTTGCGCTGCCACAAGCACGTGCGGACGACCATACTGTTTCCCTATGCAACCTAATCTTGTGGCTTGAATGGCTGGTCGCCATTCAGCTGCGATGTATATGCAGCTCTGAAGGTTCGCCCCACCAGCAGGCATGGCCGCACATCGCCGCTCCCCGCTGCACCGTGCCGATTGTGCCTGCAAGGACCAGTGACGGTCAGAAAAGCTGGGGGCTGGCCTTACGCGTCAGTTTTGGAAGCGCGCGCAAGCCTGTCGCGCTTCAGCATGGGCAGGCGCTCGTAGCAAGGATCATCCGCCCCTGCCCGGCCAACGGCGATGCCGTCCAGCGAGAATTCCGCATTCGAGGCGATGCTGCGCTCCTCCAACCAGTCCAGCACGAGCGAGCGGCGCAGGAATTTCCAGACACCCTCCCGCTTTTCGTACTGGTCGATGTAGCGGCCATGGGCGATGAATTCCCGCGCGCCGTCTCGCGTGCGGTGATAGGCCATGGACGTCAGCTCGCCCTCGGCACGGTCGCCCTCGATCAGGAACAGCATGTTGCCAAGGATATGCGCGGTTGCATCCCAATGCTCCATCATGGACGGCAGCCAGTCGATGAAACCGGCGGCCGGGCCGCAGTACATGGGGCTGTGATCATCAACAGCATCCTCATGATAGAGGGTCCGCAGCAGGGCGTAATCCCGCCGGTCGATGGCGTGGCAGTAGGTCCAGGCAAGGCGCTGGAGGGCTGCCCGATCGAGCATCTCCTCAACGGTCATCGGCCCTGGCGCAAGCGTCGGGGACAGAGTCTTATCCAAAGCAAGATCCATTACAGCAACCTTCCACAACCGGGCTAACCAGTGACTTCGACGGGCGCCATCGTCTGCCAAACCTGTGTCAAAGAGTAATCACTTCGCTCGCCGGCAGCGGATGCTCGTCCGCACCAATCCAGCGCAGGAGCGCGGTCCCGGAGCCATGCCCCGCCACATCGAACCAGTTGCCAAAGCCCGGATCACGGCTGGACACCACCAGTGTCAGCATGCCATCGGCGTCCAGTCTTGCTTTCTTCGGATTGGTCCAGACGTTGGAGCGATTGATGTAATCCATCGACTCCATCCACCAGTTGTCCAGCTGGAAGTTCCAGAACCTGCAGTCCGGAACCCGGGTGCGGATGACCCAGGCCTGATCCGGTTTGAGCGCCCAATAGCCATGCAGGTAAAAGATATTGGGATCACCGCCGGTTTTCTGGAAAATGGACTGGTCCCACGGCAAAAGTTCGTTGGGCCGCGCCATGAACATTTCGGTCCATTCGGCAAATGTCCTTGCCGTCACCGTGACGAACCCGCTGATCGTCTGCAAGGCCGAGGCAACCTTTTCCGGGGTCAGGGGCGCGGGAACGTCCGGTCCGTCGATCGCCCGGATGGACAGTGTGGCAGGCGTTTCCGCCGTCTTGTCCAGAAAGGTCTGGCGGACAAGCAGCAGGGAAGTGTCTGCCTCCAGCGCCAGCCAGTTCGTCGCCTCGCTCCGCTCCTGGCTCGCCAGAATTTCAAACGATCCGTCCGGATTGAAGACCATCTGACTGGCTTCAAGTTCGCCGGTTGACACCATCGAGCCGTCGGTCATGAACCTGTTCGCCTTGGTGCCGAAGCTTAAGTAAGGAACCGTGCCTCGATGGCCGGTGATACGGTAGCGGCGCTGACCGGAAATCACGGCGTTATGATAAATATTGTCCGGGTTGTCGCCGCCGATCTTGACGATTTCATTGGACAACTGAAACAGGCGCGGAAAATCCGGATCCGAGGATTCCATCGCCATTTCAAGCGCAACGCGGGTCAGGCGTGAGAGATAACGGACGCCTTCGGCCTGATCCAGAGCGGTGCGCGGTGTCTGCGCGCGGGTCAGCACCGCGCTGGCTTGTGCCAGATCCGAGCAGAACTTCTGCCAGAGGTGGGCCAGGTCAGCCTCGTCCTTTGCTGATCCGGACGCACCTGCGCCTATCGCCAGATTATCCCGGTAGGTCATCGCCACATGCTCCTGAATGAGGCAAGAGCCGTCCATGACGCCTCGCCTCGCCAATCAAGGCTTCCCTGACGTCTTCCATGGCCAAGGCCCCACGCGCAGGAAGCGCAATCTGCCGACGCAACTTTGGTGACGGCAAAAAGCTAAGGTATGCGCCTCTAAGGGCAAAGGGGAAACTGGCGCGACTTTGCAGCCCAAGGGCAAAACCTACCCAATTCGCAGGGCCAAGGCCCCGAGCCCTGCCTGTGCGAGCGCAACCGGAAAGGGCTTGAGCAACACCCTGCCACCCTCCAGCCGCTCCCGGACGAGGCCGACGGCCCGGGCTGCCGCTTCCGGCCTGCGGTCGAAGCAGGACGCCAGAAACCCTTGCGCATTCATCGCGCCAAGGCCAAGGGCTGCAAGCTTTCGGCGTGGAAAGTCCCGTAGGTTTTCCGTCACGATGAGCGAAGCACCAGCCGCCAGCGCTCCGGCCACCACATGGCGATCATTGGCATCGCGCAGCAGCGGACACCGATCAAGGAAAGCGGAAGGGTCCGGCACAAGAGCGGCAGGCCAGGCGCCCTCGAGACTGCAGCGCACACTGGCAGCGTGTGCGTCCGCTTCCGCCCGTTCCGCCCCGTCCCGCACAACGAGCATGCGCGAGAGTGCCCACTCGGCCTCGTCCAGCACCTTGGAGGACCAGAAGAGGCGGCACAAACCCGCTTCGGCAAAGGCCAGGCACAACTCGCGCTTCAGCAGGCTGACAAGACAGCAGGCATCCATAAATGCCAGCGGCATAGAGCGGTCCTCGCCCTCTTCGGCGCCTTTCACCTTCCTTGCCTCCGAACCATCGCAGTGCCCCTCTCAAGTGCCTGACCGCCTTAGCTCACCCGCCTTTGGAATTCGACGGGCCATGAACGCGAACCGGCATGTTCGGCACACTCCCTCCATGCACAAACGCACCGCCTCGTTAATAGGTTATTTTTAGTGACTTCTTGGTTGCATTATCTAATTTTCACGCCATGCTGATGGCAAATGAGTCGGAAGGGTCCCCTCGCGGACCGAGCGACTCTTGTCTGCGTATCTTGGGCGCGCGGCGCCTCGTTCACCACCCACAGGCGATTTTTGGGGAAAAGGCATGACCTACGTTGACGGTTTCGTGATTGCGGTGCCGACGGCCAACAAACAGGCGTTCATTGACCATGCAAAGCTTGGAGACAGCGTCTTTTTAGAAATGGGTGCGCTTCGCGTGCTCGAATGCTGGGGCGATGACGTGCCCACGGGCAAGCAGACCGACTTTCGCCGCGCCGTGCAGGCGACGGATGATGAAACGGTCGTGTTTTCCTGGATCGAATGGCCGGATAAGCCAACCCGCGATGCCGCCTTTGCCCAAATGAGTGAGCGGATGAAGACCGATGACCGGATGAACCCGGAGAAAAACCCGATGCCGTTTGATGGCGCCCGCATGATCTTCGGCGGGTTCAGCCCAGTCGTCACGCTAGAGAAGCCCAAGACCAACAAGCCGGGCGATTACATCTGGTACGAACTGCTGACCAGCGATGCCGACGCGGCGCAGTCCTTCTATGGCAAGGTGCTGGGCTGGAGCTTCGCCGACAGCGGACAGGCCAACATGGATTACCGCATCCTGAATGCCGGGCCGCACAGTGTCGGCGGTCTCATGGGCATTTCGCCGGAAATGGCCGAGCACGGCGCCCGCCCCACCTGGCTGGGCTACATCGCCGTCGAGGATGTGGACGACAGCGCGGCCGATCTGGAGAAGCGGGGCGGCCGTGTGCTGATGCCTGCCACGGATATTCCCGGTGTCGGGCGGATAGCAATGGTCGCTGACCCGCAAGGGGCTCCGTTCTATGTGATGAAGCCCAATGGCGAGGGCAAGAGCATGGCCTTTGCCGATGACCACCCGCGCCTTGGCCACTGCGCCTGGAACGAGTTATCGACGCCGGATCAGTCCGCCGCCTGGGCCTTTTATGGCGATCTGTTCGGCTGGAAGCATGATGGCGAGATGGATATGGGCCCGATGGGCAAGTACCAGTTCATCCGCCATGGCTCGGTCATCGGGGCCATGATGCCTGCCACCCAGTCCGACAAGCCGCATTGGACCCAATATTTCCGCGTCGAGAACATCGATACCGCAAGGGGTGCCGTGGAGGCCGGCGGCGGCAAGATCCTCACCGGCCCTGACGAGATTCCCGGCGGAGATTTCGCCATGAACTGTCTTGATCCCCAGGGCGCGCTGTTTGGGCTGGTGGGTGGCCGGGCCTGAGGCTCGACACCACAGAACAGCCAAAGAGGCCTGAGAGGAGAACGGACATGGCCAAGATCACACCCTGCCTCTGGTACGATGGCACCGCCGAGGAAGCCGCACGCTTCTATGTTACCTTGCTGCCGGACAGCCGTGTCGAGCGGGTCGTGCAGGCGCCCTCTGACAATCCTTCGAACCTGGAAGGCAGCACCCTGATGGTCGAGTTCACGCTGGCAGGGATGAGGTTCGTCGGCCTGAACGGCGGCCCGCAATTTCCCTTTACCGAGGCCGTCAGCTTTCAGATCGAAACTGAAGATCAGGCCGAGACCGACCGCTTGTCCGATGCCTTGACTGCCGACGGCGGCGCACAAGGCAGTTGCGGATGGCTGAAGGACCGCTGGGGCGTCAGCTGGCAGATCATACCCCGCCGGTTGCCGGAGTTGCTCGCATCACCAGACAGGAATGCGGCACGGCGGGTCTCGCTCGCCATGCTCCAGATGCACCGTATCGATATCAACGCGCTGGAGGCCGCCGCACGCGAGCCAGCCGCCAGCTAGTCTGGCTGACACCCGTCGCACATAGCCCCGGGCCCGGGGCGCTTGAGACAACGGAAAAAGGGTCTTTCAAG
>NZ_DATBUP010000139.1:0-11295 GCF_036515995.1 Pedomonas sp.
CTATGCGGAAAGATCGCTAGCACTCCAATTGCATGAGTGCTAACGGCGCGATTTATTGAACAACCGACCGGGGGCCGCTGTCGGTCTGGTCCTCGTAATTGAGCGAAGAGGTGACTGCATGTCTTTCCGTCCCCTGCACGATCGAGTGCTGGTGCGTCGTGTCGAGTCCGAGGCAAAGACCGCTGGTGGCATCATTATTCCGGACAGCGCCCAGGAAAAGCCGCAAGAAGGTGTGATCGTCGCTGTTGGCAGCGGTGCACGTGACGAGAGCGGCAAGCTCGTCGAACTCGATGTGAAGGCTGGCGATCGCGTGCTGTTCGGCAAGTGGTCGGGCACTGAAGTAAAGATCGACGGCGAAGAGCTGCTGATCATGAAAGAGTCGGACATCATGGGCGTGATCGAGGGCGGCGCCGCTCCGAAGGCCGCTCCGGCTCCCAAGGCTGCCCCGAAGGCTGCTCCGGCTCCGAAGGCTGCTGCTCCGAAGGCCGCTCCGAAGGCTGCTGCCGCTCCGGCGGAAACCCCGGCCCCGGCCAAGCGCGGCCGTCCGAAGGGTTCGACCAAGGCCGCCGCTGCTGCTGCTCCGGCCCCGGCCAAGCGCGGCCGCCCGAAGAAGAAGTAATCCGGCCTGACATCCCCCGAATTTTTGAATTTTGAGGAGCTGATATAATGGCAGCCAAGGAAGTGAAATTCGCCCGCGATGCTCGCGAGCGCATTCTGCGTGGCGTGGACATTCTGGCCGACGCCGTGAAGGTGACCCTGGGCCCGAAGGGCCGCAACGTGGTCATCGAGAAGTCGTTCGGCGCTCCGCGCATCACCAAGGACGGCGTTTCGGTCGCCAAGGAAATCGAACTGAAGGACAAGTTCGAGAACATGGGCGCCCAGATGGTTCGCGAAGTTGCTTCGCGCACCAACGACCTGGCCGGTGACGGCACCACCACCGCCACGGTTCTGGCCCAGTCGATCGTTCGCGAGGGCATGAAGTCGGTTGCAGCCGGCATGAACCCGATGGACCTGAAGCGCGGTATCGATCTGGCCGTGACCAAGGTCATCGAAGACCTGCAGAAGCGTTCGCGCCCGGTGAAGAACAACGCCGAGATCGCTCAGGTCGGCACCATCTCCGCCAACGGCGAAGCCGAAATCGGCAAGATGATCGCCCAGGCGATGGACAAGGTCGGCAAGGAAGGCGTCATCACCGTTGAAGAGGCCAAGGGTCTCGACAGCGAGCTGGACGTGGTCGAGGGCATGCAGTTCGACCGCGGCTACCTGTCGCCGTACTTCATCACCAACCCGGAAAAGATGCTGGTCGAGCTTGAGAACCCGTATGTTCTCATCTTCGAAAAGAAGCTCTCCAACCTGCAGTCCATGCTGCCGATCCTCGAAGGTGTCGTGCAGTCGGGCCGTCCGCTGCTCATCATCGCAGAGGACGTGGAAGGCGAAGCGCTGGCGACCCTGGTGGTCAACCGTCTGCGCGGCGGCCTGAAGGTTGCTGCCGTGAAGGCTCCGGGCTTCGGCGACCGCCGCAAGGCCATGCTGGAAGACATCGCCATCCTGACCGCTGGCGAGATGGTCTCCGAAGACCTCGGCATCAAGCTCGAGAACGTCACCCTGAACATGCTTGGCCGCGCCAAGAAGGTGACCATCGACAAGGAAAACACCACCATCGTCGGTGGCGCCGGCAAGCCGGTCGACATCAAGGCACGCGTCGAGCAGATCCGCGCCCAGATCGAGACCACCACGTCGGACTACGACCGTGAGAAGCTGCAGGAGCGTCTCGCCAAGCTGGCCGGCGGCGTTGCCGTGATCAAGGTCGGCGGTGCGACCGAAGTCGAGGTGAAGGAGCGCAAGGACCGCGTGGACGATGCTCTGCACGCCACCCGCGCTGCGGTTGAAGAAGGCATCGTGCCGGGCGGCGGTACCGCTCTGCTGTACGCCACCCGCGCTCTCGACAAGCTGAAGGGCGCAAACGACGACCAGACCCGCGGCATCGACATCATCCGTCGTGCGCTGCAGTCGCCGGTGCGTCAGATCGCTGAGAACGCCGGTGTCGACGGCGCCGTGGTTGCCGGCAAGCTGCTGGAGAACAAGGGCACCGACCTCGGCTTCAACGCCCAGACCGAGAAGTACGAGGATCTGGTGAAGTCCGGCGTGATCGACCCGACCAAGGTTGTGCGCACTGCTCTGCAGGACGCAGCTTCCGTGGCTGGTCTGCTGATCACCACCGAGGCGACCATTGCCGAACTGCCGAAGGACGAAGCTCCGATGCCGGCAATGCCGGGTGGCATGGGCGGCATGGGCGGCATGGACTTCTAAGTCCGGCTGCTTGTTCGACCAGAACACGCACAAGCGGAAAGGCCGTCGGAGACATCCGGCGGCCTTTTCGCTGTTTGAGGGACATGCCCACCGGTTCGGGCAGGTTTGGGCCGGGGGCTCGGCAATATTGAAGTATATGGATATCCCCTCCCGCTGCCGCCGGGGGTTAGGATGGCCATGACGGAAAAGTCCACGAGCGCCCCAAATGGGCTTTCCGTCCGATGGCCAGGGAGTGGGAGGTCCAGTTCTGTGCGGTTGCCCCCCGAAAGGTCCCCCGCGCTGCCTGCACCAGCGCCGGGTCCGGCAAGCGGAACTGGACTCCTGGCCGGGTATGAGAAGGGTCCGGGTATGAGAAGGGGCCGGGTATGAGAAGGGGCCGGGTTTAAGTATGGGCCGGTTTTCTGGCAGACCGGCATGACCCCGTTTTCGGCCGCCGCAGCGGAATAATATAATCATTGTAATTTTATTGCCGCGCTTCGTCTGGCCGATATGATGGCCGTCATGCACCATTGTTCCAACGGGGGACCCATGACAGCCATGCGCGCGGCACTGGCCGCTCTTCTTCTGTCCGCTTCGGCGGTTGCGACGCTTGCACCCTCACTTGCTCCGGCACAGGCCGCAGAGGCGGCAACGGGTCTTCAGCCCTACAGCCCGCGCGATCTGTTCGATCTGGAATATGCGGACGATCCGCAGATCTCCCCTGACGGGCGGCATGTCGTCTACGCGCGCGTCAGCATGGACATCATGACCGACCGCATCCGCCGCAACCTGTGGATCATCGATACGGCAACGGGCGAGCAGCGGCCGGTCTTCTCCGGCACGGCGAGCTATTCCAGCGCGCGCTGGTCTCCGGACGGCAAGCGGCTGGCGTTCGTCTCCTCCTTCGATGGGGCAACGCAGATCTACGTGCGCTGGATGGACACCGGCCAGCTTGCCCGCGTGACCAACCTGCCGCAGAGCCCGTCCAACCTTTCCTGGTCGCCGGACGGCAAGTGGCTGGCCTTCACCATGTTCGTGCCGGAAGACAAGACGCCGCTGGCAAGCCTGCCGACGCCGCCCAAGGGTGCGAAGTGGGGCGATGCGCCGAGGCTGGTGGACGACGTGGTGTACCGCGCGGACGGTGCCGGTTTCCTCGAGAGCGGCTTCTCGCAGGTGTTCCTTGCCCCGGCCGATGGCGGCAGCCCGCGCCAGCTGACGACCGGGCGGTACGATCACAGCGGCACGCCCTCCTGGGCACCGGACGGCCAGAGCCTGTTCATCTCGGCCAACCGCAGCGACGATGCGGTCTATCAGCCCGCCAACAGCGAGGTGTATGAGGTCGCGCTGGCCGACGGCAGCATCCGCCAGCTCACCACCCGCAACGGGCCGGACGAGCGGCCGGTCGTCTCGCCGGACGGCAAGCGCATCGCCATCCTCGGCTTTGATGACCGCAAGCTCGGCTACCAGATCGCACGCCTTGAAGTGATGGACCGGGACGGCGGCAACCGCCGCGTGATCTCGGCGAACCTCGACCGGGATGTGGAAAACCCGGTGTGGCGGGCCGACGGCAAGGCGCTGTTCGTGCAGTACGACGACAAGGGCACGACCCGGCTGGCGGAAATCAGCCTCGACGGGCAGGTGCGCAACCTTGCCGCCAACCTCGGCGGCACGGACATCGGCCGGCCTTACGGGGGCGGCAGCTTCTCCGTCTCGAAGAACGGCAAGGTGGCGTTCCTGACCACGACGCCCAAGCGCCCGGCCGACGTCTCGCTCTACAGCGGCGGGAAGGCGCGACAACTGACGGCGCTGAACGAGGACGTGCTCGCCTACCGTGATCTGGCCGACGCGGAGGAGATCTGGACCAAGTCCTCCGCCGATGGGCAGGACATTCATGCCTGGCTCATGAAACCGCCGGGCTTCGACCCCGCCAGGAAGTATCCGCTGATTCTCGAAATCCACGGCGGGCCGTTCGCCAACTATGGCCCGCGCTGGTCCGCCGAGATGCAGGCCTACGCGGCGGCGGGCTACGTGGTGGTCTATGCCAACCCGCGCGGCTCCACCAGCTACGGCGCAGACTTCGGCAACCTGATCCACCACAACTACCCGAGCCAGGACTACGACGACCTGATGAGCGTGCTGGATGCGGTCATCGCCAAGGGCTACGTGGACGAGAAGAACCTGTTCGTCACCGGCGGCTCGGGCGGCGGCGTGCTGACGGCCTGGATCGTCGGCAAGACCGACCGCTTCCGCGCGGCGGTGGTGGCAAAGCCGGTCATCAACTGGACCAGCTTCGCGCTGACGGCGGACAACGCGCCGTTCTTCACCCAGTACTGGTTCCCCGCCATGCCGTGGGAAGCGCAGGAGCACTACTGGAAGCGCTCCCCGCTCTCGCTCGTCGGCAACGTGAAGACGCCGACCATGCTGCTGACCGGCGAGGCCGACTACCGCACGCCGATGTCGGAGACGGAGCAGTACTATCAGGCGCTCAAGCTGCGCCGGGTGGACACCGCCATGGTGCGCATCCCCGAAGCCTCGCACGGGATGGCCAGCCGCCCGACCCAGCTCATCGGCAAGAACCTGAACATCCTCGCCTGGTTCGCCAAGTACCGCACCGATGCGCCGAACGGCGACGGCGCGGGGCCGGTGGCGGGCGTGAAGTAAGGGGTGTTTTCTTCAGGGGTTTTTCCAAGGGGGACTTGTCCCCCTTGACCCCCGTTCGTTTGATCGGGCCGTGTCCTTCAGGAAGGATGCGGCCTTTTCATTTGCTGGCTGAGGGACGCGACGGCGTTCACGCGCACGTCCCGCAAAACCCAGGGGTGCAGGGGACTGAATCCCCTGCGAAAAAGAAAAGGCAGCCCGAAGGCTGCCTCTCCCGGTTCGGCTGTGATGCAACCTGATCAGCTGCGGTAGTCGCCGTTGATGCTGATGTATCCGTGGGTCAGGTCGCAGGTGTAGACGGTGGCGCTGGCATCGCCGACGCCGACGTTCACGTCGATGACGATGTTGCGGCCGCGGATGTGCTCTACCACCGGCGCTTCGTCATAGCCTTCGACGCGCAGGCCGTTCTGGCAGATGACCGTGCCGCCGAAGGCGACCGACAACTTGTTGGGGTCGATGAGCGGGCCGGCCTTGCCGACGGCCATGACGATGCGGCCCCAGTTGGCGTCTGCCCCGGCGATGGCGGTCTTGACCAGCGGCGAGTTGCCGATGGACAGGCCGAGCGTGCGGGCGTCCTCGAAGGACTGCGCGCCTGCCACGTTGATGGTGATGAACTTCTGCGCGCCTTCGCCGTCCTTTACCACCAGGGTTGCCAGCTCGAGGCAGGCCTCGAGGAGCTTCGCCTTGAAGTCATCGAGGCGGGGGTCGGCGGCGTCGGTGACGGGGGCATGGCCGGCGGCCTGAGTCGCGAACATCTGCACCGTGTCGGAGGTGGAGGTGTCGCCATCCACCGTGATGCAGTTGAAGGTCTTCTCCACCGCGTCCCGCAGCAGGGTCGCCAGCACGTCGGCCGGGAGCCTGGCATCGGTGAACAGGTAGCCGAGCATGGTGGCCATGTTGGGCTGGATCATGCCCGAGCCCTTCACGAATCCGGAGAGGGTCACGGTCACGCCGTCAATGACGGCGGTCTGGGTGGCGCCCTTCGGGTAGGTGTCGGTGGTCATGATGGCGCGGGCGGCGGCTTCCCACACGCTTGCCTCGGTGGCGGGCCGTGCCGACTCGAGCGCGGCGGGCAAGGCGTCGATGAGCGTGCTCGCCGGGAAGGGCTCGCCGATCACGCCGGTGGCGGAGAACTGGATGGCTTCGGCTGCGCAGCCGAGGCGGGCGGACAGGCCCTCAGCGATGGCGCGGCAGGCGCGGTCGCCATCAGCGCCGGTGCCTGCGGTCGAGTTGCCGGCGGTGACGATCAATGCGCGGGCGGTGCCGCCTGCGGCCTGCGAGGCGTTGCGGCACCAGTGGACCGCCGGGCTTGCGGTCAGCGACTTGGTGTAGACGCCGGCAACGGTGGTGCCTTCGGCGAGCAGGGCAACGAGCAGATCATTTCGGCCGGGCTTGTAGCGGATTCCGGCATAGGTCATGCCGAACTCGACGCCCGCCACGGGGGCAAGATCGGGGAAGGAGGCAGGCGCAAGCGGGGATACCGCAAGATCTTGGGCCATCGGCGTTATCCGTTCAATCGGGACTGAAATACTGGGGCAGCAGGCTGCCGCGCGGGACAATGGTGGACGCCGACAGTTTTTGCAATCACCCGTGTTGCACGGCAGGCATGCGGGGCTTCATGTGGGGCTTCAGGCAGGGAACGGGCGCGGAAGCCGGAAGGGGGGCGTCAGCCGCGGCGGCTGCGCCATCGCTGGGACAGGCGCCAGCGCCAGATCAGGTCCACCGCCACGTAGCTGAGAATGGCGGCCACCACCGCGATGGCGAACAGGCCGACGGCGGTTGCGCCCAGGATGAGCGGCGCTTCCGACCACATGGAACTGAGCGAGCTCATCACTTCCCGGTGCTCGTCCGCCAGACCGAAAAAGTGCAGCGCCCGCATGCCGATGGCATGGGCGAAGATCAGGATGGGCGGCGTGGTGATGGGATTGGTGATGAAGGTTGCCAGAGCGGCCACAGCCACGTTGGCGCGCAGGGGCACCGAGGCCAGAGCCGCAAAGACCGTTTGCGCCACCGGAGTGAGAAACGCGAAGAACATGCCGATCGCGACGCCGCGCGCCACGGAGCGGCGGTTCATGTGCCACAGCGCTCCGTGCCCGAAGTGACGGGCGAAGGGCCGTATCAGGCGTGAGTTGAGGATCTCCTCACGCTGCGGCAGACGCTTCTTCCAGAATGACATCGCGATTACTCAGGGCAATACGACAGGGGGGGTCATGACGTTATGCAGGATTCTCTTAACGTGCGAAAGTGACTAAGCCGTTACGGCGAACCGGATCGTCGCATAATCGGTCCGGCTCGGCTGCTAGCAGCATTCGGAACGGTTTCGTATCACAGCCAGCGTTGACAGTTTCAGGGCGGGTTCCTATCTGCACAACGGCAATATCGGGTTTCAAAAGGCTGTTCTCAAGCCTCAGGGTCCGCTAAACAGCCCATCATTCATCCAATACTGGGGTAGCTTCATGCTCGGATTGGGCGCGATCGCGCGGCGTATTTTCGGTTCGTCTAACGAACGCTATGTTAAATCGCTGCGCTCTGTTGTCTCTCGCATCAACAGCCTGGAGCCGGAAATCTCCGCCCTGTCCGACGGTGACCTGCAGGCCCAGACAGACAAGTTCAAGGCCCGGCTGGCCGCAGGCGAATCTCTCGATGACCTGCTGCCGGAAGCCTTCGCCACGGTGCGCGAGGCCGCCAAGCGCGTGCTCGGCCAGCGCCACTACGATGTGCAGATGGTGGGCGGCATCGTGCTCCACCGCGGCGAGATCGCCGAGATGCGCACCGGTGAAGGCAAGACGCTGGTGGCGACGCTGCCGTGCTACCTCAATGCGCTGACCGGCAAGGGCGTGCACGTGGTGACGGTAAACGACTACCTCGCCAGCCGCGACGCCGGCACCATGGGCAAGGTGCACAACTTCCTCGGCCTGTCGGTGGGTGTCATCACCCACGGCCTGACGGACGAAGAGCGCCGCAACGCCTACAACGCGGACATTACCTACGGCACGAACAACGAGTTCGGCTTCGACTATCTGCGCGACAACATGAAGTACTCGCTGGAGCAGATGGTCCAGCGGCCGTTCAGCTTCGCCATCGTGGACGAGGTGGACTCGATCCTGATCGACGAGGCGCGCACGCCGCTCATCATTTCAGGCCCGACCGAAGACAAGTCCGAGCTGTACATGCAGGTGGACGCTGTCGTTAAGCAGCTCGTGGCCGAAGATTACGAGGTGGACGAGAAGCAGAAGTCGGTCATCCTGACGGAAGACGGCACCGAGAAGGCCGAGCGCATGCTCGAGGCCGCCGGGCTGCTGAAGTCGGAGAACCTCTACGACTTCGAGAACACGCAGGTGGTCCACCACCTGAACAACGCGCTGCGGGCCAACATCATCTTCCACCGCGAGACCGATTACATCGTGCGCAACGGCAAGGTCGTCATCATCGACGAGTTCACCGGCCGCATGATGGATGGCCGCCGCTGGTCGGACGGCCTGCACCAGGCGGTGGAAGCCAAGGAAGAAGTGGAAATCCAGCCGGAAAACCAGACGCTGGCCTCCATCACCTTCCAGAACTACTTCCGCATGTATCCCAAGCTGTCCGGCATGACCGGCACGGCCGCCACCGAGGCGCAGGAATTCTTCGACATCTACAAGCTGAATGTCGTCGAGATCCCGACCAACGTGCCGGTGAAGCGCAAGGACGAGCACGACGAGTTCTACCGCACCGCGCCGGAGAAGTTCGCCGCCATCGTCAAGGGCATCCGCGAGGCGCAGGAGCGCGGCCAGCCGGTGCTGGTGGGCACGGTCTCGATCGAGAAGTCCGAGCTGCTCTCCGAGTACCTGAAGAAGGAAGGCGTGCCGCACACGGTGCTGAACGCCCGCTACCACGAGCAGGAAGCCCACATCGTGGCGCAGGCCGGCCGCAAGGGCGCGGTGACCATCGCCACCAACATGGCGGGCCGCGGTACGGACATTCAGCTGGGCGGCAACGTGGACTTCCGCCTCAACGACGAATTCAGCCATGTGACCGACCCGGCGGAGATCGAGCGCATCCGCACCCAGCTGGTGGCCGAGGTGGAAGCCGAGCGGCAGGCGGTGCTGGACGCGGGCGGCCTGTTCGTGCTGGGCACCGAGCGGCACGAGAGCCGCCGCATCGACAACCAGCTGCGCGGCCGCGCCGGCCGTCAGGGCGACCCGGGCCTCTCCAAGTTCTACCTGTCGCTGCAGGACGACCTGCTGCGCATCTTCGGGCCGCAGACCCGCATGGACGCCATGCTGGTGAAGCTGGGCCTGCAGGAAGGCGAGGCCATCATCCACCCGTGGATCAACAAGGCCATCGAGAAGGCGCAGCACAAGGTCGAGGCGCGGAACTACGACATCCGCAAGCAGCTCCTCCAGTACGACGACGTGATGAACGACCAGCGCAAGGTCGTTTACGAACAGCGCCGCGACATCATGGAGAGCGAATCGGTCACCGACATCGTCAACGACATGCGGGCCGAGACGATCAATGCGCTGATCGCAGATGCCTGCCCGCCCAACTCCTACCCGGAGCAGTGGAACGTGGCGGGCCTCAAGGCCGAGGTGGAGCGCATCTTCGGCCTGGCCCTGCCCATCGAGGACTGGGTGCAGGAAGCCGCCGTCGATCAGGTGATGCTGGAGGAGCGGATCTCCGCTGCCGCGGCCCAGCAGATCGAGGAGAAGGTCGCGCAGATCGGCGACGACCTGTGGAAGCAGATCGAGAAGAGCCTGCTACTGCAAGCCATCGACCAGCACTGGAAGGAGCATCTGGCAACGCTCGATGCCCTGCGCCAGGTCATCCACCTGCGTGCCTATGCTCAGCGCAACCCGCTGAACGAGTACAAGTCCGAAGCCTTCGCCCTGTTCGAGCGCATGCTGGTCGCCGTACGCGCCCACGTGTCCGAGCTGATGTCGCGGGTGCACTTCCAGGCGCCGCCGCCGCTGGAGGTGCCGGAGAACATCGTGCCGACCCACATCGACCCGTTTACCGGGGAGAACGACGCCGCGCCCATTCCGGAGTTCGCCTTCGGTGCGGTGCCGGCCGGCGTGATGACCATGACCGCCCTGACGCCGCAGGAGGCCGAAGAGGCCCGCAAGGTCGCCGACCAGTACGGCCCGGCGTTCGACCCCGAGGACCCGGCAACGTGGGAACAGGTGGTCTCCCGCAACACGCCGTGCCCGTGCGGGTCCGGGCGCAAGTACAAGCACTGCCACGGGCGGGACTGATCAGGCCCCGGCGGGAGCGCCCCCAGCGGCCTTGCCCGCCCAACCGAGCCGACTTCAAGCGGCGTCTCTGGCTCATCGCCGGAGGCGCCGTTTTGCTGTCTCGCGTCTTGGTGCCCACCAGCGAATCGCCATCGGCGAGCGGGCGCAAATGGGTGCTGAGATCCTGCGAATCCGCACAAATTCTGATTCGCAGACCCGCCTGAAAACATGAGTGCGTCCATGCGAATCTCCCCCTGTTTCTCGTGATGCATGCCACCCGTATGAGATAAGGCCCCACCCGGTTCCGGCGGCGAATCCGGAGCGGCTCACGCCCGGTCTCAAACTTTAATGCCGAGGCCGTGTCGACCCTTTCAATTAGTCGTCTGTTTTGCTAATTTTATTGCGCTTCGTCACCTTGAACGGCGCAGGCACGGTTGGGGCGCTTACCCAGCGCCACGGCCACCTCTGGAAGAATCCCGTTGACGGGGCGAAGCCACGGCAATATAAGCCGCCGTCGCTCGTGGGTTGGTGGTCGGCATACGTCCGAGACGCTTCCCTATACGAGCAAGAGAGCTGACAGACGGAGTATATTGCGCGCTGGCCTCTGGAAGGGCTGGAAAAAGCGGCCCGTCCAGGCTCCGTTTTTTTATGCGCAAGCCTGCTTCGTTATTAGGGGCAGATAGAGATTGTGAGGCGGTAAAGGATGCCGACGATTAACCAGCTGGTCCGCAAGGGCCGCGAACCGCAGAAGGCCCGCAACAAGGTGCCTGCCATGGAGGCTTGCCCCCAGAAGCGTGGCGTCTGCACGCGTGTCTATACGACGACCCCGAAGAAGCCGAACTCGGCGCTTCGTAAGGTCGCCAAGGTGCGTCTGACCAATGGTTTCGAAGTAATCGGCTACATCCCGGGCGAAGGTCACAACCTCCAGGAGCACTCCGTTGTGCTTATCCGCGGCGGCCGTGTGAAGGATCTTCCGGGCGTGCGCTATCACATTCTGCGTGGCGTCCTCGACACCCAGGGCGTCAAGGATCGTCGCCAGAGCCGTTCGAAGTACGGCGCCAAGCGGCCGAAATAAGGAGTTTGACCGATGGCTCGTCGTCGTCGTCCAGAAAAGCGCGAAGTTCTTCCCGATCCG
>NZ_DATBUP010000140.1:0-22613 GCF_036515995.1 Pedomonas sp.
GGCCCGCCGTTTCATCTTCGAATCCCGCCTGTGCCTACTCAGCCGCCAGCAGCATTTCGGCGCGCTGAAGGTCCACCGACACCAGCTGGCTGACGCCGCGCTCTGCCATGGTGACGCCGTAGAGGCGGTCCATGCGGCTCATGGTGACGGCGTTGTGGGTGACGACGAGGAAGCGGGTGTCGGTCTTCTTCGTCATCTCGATCAGAAGATCGCAGAAGCGCTCGACGTTGGCGTCGTCCAGCGGCGCGTCCACTTCGTCCAGCACGCAGATGGGAGCCGGGTTGGTGAGGAACACCGCGAAGATGAGAGCACAGGCGGTCAGCGCCTGCTCGCCGCCCGACAGCAGCGAGAGGGTTTGCAGCCGCTTGCCCGGCGGCGAGGCCATGATCTCGAGGCCGGCTTCCAGCGGATCATCGGATTCCACCAGCGCAAGGTGGGCCTGACCACCGCCGAACAGGCTGGTGAACAGGTGCGAGAAGTGGCCGTTGACCAGCTCGAACGCCTCCAGCAGCCGCTGGCGGCCTTCGCGGTTGAGCGTGCCGATGGACGAGCGCAGCTTGGCGATGGCGGTTTCCAGCTCCGAGCGCTCGTTGATCATGGTGGTGCGCTGGGTCTCCAGCTCTTCCAGCTCGATCTCGGCGCGCAGGTTGACCGCGCCCAGACGTTCGCGCTCCATGCGCAGACGCTCCAGGTTCACCTCAAGCTCGCGCATCGGCGGCAGAGTTTCCTCGGCCGGAACCTCGATGGTCTGGAGGAGGAGCGGGGGCGGGCACTGGAACTGCTCGCCGATCAGAAGCGCCAGCTCCTGACGACGGGCATCATAGTTCTCGACGGCCGTTTCCAGGCGGGCGCGCTGTTCGCGGGCCTGCGCCAGCAGCTCGTTGGCCTGCCGCAGGTCGGTATCCTTGGTGCGCAGGCGGGTCTCGGCCTCGGCCAGAGTGTCGGCCGCCTTCTTGCGGCGCTCCTCGGCCTTGGTGATCTCGTCCGCAAGGCCAAGGCGCTGGGCCTCGATCTCGGCGGGACGGGCCTCGATGCTCGACAGCTCGGCCTCGGCGGCGGCCTTGCGCTCGGCCAGAACCAGCAACTGCTCCTGACCGCCTGATAGGCGGGTGGCCCAGGCCTCGCGCTCGACGGCGATGGCTTCGATTCGCTTCCGGTCGCTTTGCAGCTGACGCAGCAGGGTGTCGAGCCCGGCGCGGGCAGTGGCCAGATCGGTGCGCAGTCTTTCCACGAGACGGCGCTGCTCGCTCACCTGCTCGGCAAGCTTGTCCGTATCCGGCAGAGCATCCACCGTTTCCTGCGTTGCGGTGCGCTCATTCTCGCGCAGGGCGATTTCATCGCCAAGGCGGCGGGCGGTATCGGCCAGACCTTGCAGGCGAGTGTCGCGCTTGGCGGCTTCCTGCTGCAGGTGGGTGAGGCGACGGCGGGCTTCGGCCAGCGTCTGCTCCAGCGCGGTGCGGCGGGCGCGGGTCTCGCGCTCGGCGGCGATGGCTTCATCCACCTTCACCTGAGCCGCGTTGATCAGGTCCTGCGCGTGCTTGTCAGCAGCGGCAATAGCGGCCTCGACCCTGGCCTGAACGGCGGCGACGGTTTCCTGGGCTCGTGCATCAGCGGCCTGAATTTCCGCCTCGATGCGGGTCTGGACGGCGGCGATGGCTTCCTGCGCGGCACGGGTGGCGGCTGCGATGCCGCTTTCTGCCCGGGCCTGCACTTCGTTAATAGCATCCTGCGCGTGCCGGTCCGCCGTGGCGATTTCAGCCTCGACGCGGGCCTGAATGGCGGTGATGGCGTCCTGCGCCTTCTGGTCGGCAGCAGCGATCTCGGTCTCGGCGCGGGCCTGCACCTCGGCAACGGCTTCCTGCGCCTTGCGGTCGGCGGCCTGAAGTTCGGTCTCAACGCGGGTCTGGACGGCGGCGATGGCCTCCTGCGCCTTGCGGTCAGCGGCCTGAATCTCAGCCTCGAGCCGGGCTTGAAGAGCCGCGAGGGTTTCCTGCGCCTTTTTATCGACAGCGGCGATGGCGGTCGCACCGGCGCTCTGGGTTTCGTCGTGGCGCTTCGTAGCCGCGGCAAGAGCGGCGGTAGTCTCCTCGATCACCGTCTTGAGGCGTGCCTCGGCGCTTTCCAGTTCGGCAGCGACGGCGGTGCGGCGGTTGCGCTGCGACAGGCGCTCCTGTTCGGAGCCGCTCTGGGGCGCGGCGGCATAGAAGCCATCCCACCGCCACAGCTGGCCGTCCTTGCTGACCAGGCGCTGGCCGGGAGCGAGCTTGGCGGCGAGGGCAAGACCATCAGCCCCGTTCTCGATCACTGCGATCTGACGCAGACGGCGGGCAAGACCGCCGGGGGCCTTGACCAGATCAATGAGCGGGCGCGTGCCTGCAGGCAAGGGCGCATCGGTTGCCTCGATGGCGACTTCCGGCCAGCGGCGCTTGGCATCGCCGCCGACAGGCGCGTTCAGGTCTTCGCTCAGCGCCGCACCGAGGGCGGCCTCGAAGCCGGGTTCGACCGAGAGCTGGTCGATGACCGGCGTGCCGCCTGCCTTTTCCTGACGGGCTGCCAGCAGGCGATCCAGCGTCTGAAGTTCGGTGCGGAGCGACGCCACGGAGCTTTCCGCCTCGCGGCGCTCACGCGTGGTGGCCTCGCGGGTGGCTTCCAGCGCCTGTCGCGCAGCCTGTCGCTCGGCTTCAACCGTGGCGCGAACGGATTCGCGCTCGGTTTCCAGCTCCTGACGGGTGCGGGTGCGCTCTTCCTCGGCGCGGGCGCGAACGGCATCGCGTTCGCCCAGAGCCTCGGTGCGGATGCGCTCACGCTCGGCTTCCAGCTGCTGGCGGGTGGCCTGACGTTCGGTTTCCGCCTCGACGCGGACGCGCTCGCGCTCGGCCTCGAGGCGGGCGCGGACGGCATCGCGCTCGGCTTCGGCCTCGGAGCGGACCTTCTCGCGCTCGGCCTGCAAGCGGGCGCGGACGGCATCGCGCTGGCCTTCGGCCTCGGCCCGGACCTTCTGGCGCTCAGCTTCCAGAGCGGCGCGGGTGGCATCGCGCTGACTTTCGGCCTCGGCACGGACGCGCTGACGCTCTTCCTCGGCTCCGGTGCGAATGGCTTCGCGCTCGGCTTCGGCTTCGGCGCGGACGCGCTGGCGCTCGGCCTCCTGTTGGCGACGGACCCCGTCACGCTCGGCTTCCGCCTCGGCGCGGGTCTTCTGGCGATGGCTTTCCGCCTCGATGCGCACCTTCTCGGCCGCAGCGATGCGTTCGGACTGTTCCCTTAATGCCTCTTCGGTCTGGCGGACGGTCTCTTCCGTCTCGGCAAGGCCGGCGCCATCGCTGGCGGCTTCGGCCTCCAGCCGGGTGCGCTCGGCAGCAACACGGGCGAGGTCGTCCTGCAGGCGGGCGATGCGCTGGCGTGCCGCCTCGATCTGCGTTTCCAGCGCGCCCTTCTGGGCGAGTACCTGTGCGTTGTGCTGGGTCAGTTCGTCGAGCTGGCGTTCGCCATCGGATGCTGCGCTTTCGGCGGTGGACACGGCAGTGCGGGCGGCGGCCTCGCGCTCGGTGTCTTCCGACAGGCGGGCCTCGATCTCGGCCTTCTCAGTCGCCAGCCGCTCAAGGGCGGCAGCGCCGTCCGCCTCAAGTGAGGCTTCGCGGGTCTGGTCCCGGATGATGTCTTCAAGCTGGCGGGTCAGCTGTTCCCGCCGCTCGGTGATGCGCTTCTCTTCGGCAGCCAGTTCGTCCCGCGCCAGCGTCAGGCGCTGGAGCGCAGCGGCGGCGTGGGCTTCTTCCTGCCGCAGGTTCGGCATGTCGGCGGCGACGCTAGCCTGCTCGCCGGTGAGGCGGGCGGTAGCGCCGGTCCACTCAGCCACGGCGGCATCGACCGCCTTCAGCTGCTCCTCGCTCTCGGCAAGGCGCTGGGCGGCTTCCTGCCAGCGCTGGAACAGCAGGATGGCCTCGCCCTTGCGGATGTCCGCCGAGAGGGTGCGATACTTCTCCGCCTGACGGGCCTGGCGCTTCAGCGCGCCGACCTGGCCTTCCATCTGGCCGAGCACGTCATCGAGGCGGGTGAGATTGGTCTCTGCCGCGCGCAGGCGCTGCTCGGCTTCCTTGCGCCGCGTATGCAGACCGGAAATGCCGGCAGCCTCTTCGAGGATGGCGCGGCGCTCGGTCGGCTTGGAGGTGACGATGGCACCGATGCGGCCCTGGCTGACGAGAGCGGGCGAGTGCGCGCCGGTGGCGGCGTCCGCGAACAGCAGCTGGACGTCCTTCTGGCGCACGTCCTTGCCGTTGATGCGGTAGGCGGAACCCAGATCGCGCTCGATACGGCGGGTGACCTCGATCTCGTCCGTATCGTTGAACTGGGCGGGGGCGCGGCGCTGGGCGTTGTCCAGCAGCAGGGCGACGTCCGCGAAATTGCGGGGCGGGCGGTTGCTCGTCCCCGCGAAGATCACGTCTTCCATTTCCGTGCCGCGCATGGACTTGGCGCTTGATTCGCCCATGACCCAGCGCAGCGCTTCCAGAAGGTTGGACTTGCCGCAACCGTTGGGACCGACGACGCCCGTCAGGCCCTCCTCGATCCGCATTTCGGTGGGATCAACGAAGGACTTGAAGCCAGAGAGCCTGAGACGCTTGAATTGCACGCCGGTGTTCTTTCCTGTTGGCCAGAAGCCGCCCGCTGGCGGGCCGCCTCTGGCCAGATGAGTTGAGAGCCCAGATTACTTGAGGGCGGAATCCAGCCGGGCCTTTACGTCTGCCCAGGTGTTCACGCCGTCCAGCTTCTTGCCGTTCAGCGCGAAGCTGGGGGTGCCAGTGATCTGATACTTCTCTACCGCGTCCTTGCGCATATCGGCCAGCTTCTTGATCTCGGCCTGATTGGTCAGGGCCTGATCGAACTTTGCCTTGGGGATGCCGAGGCGGCGGACGTATTCGTCAAGCTTGCCCAGTTCGGCCAGAGCCTTGATTTGCTGCTGCTGCGGCACGGTGGCAAGCTGCTTCTGCTGCGCTTCGGTGACGGCCATGAACGGCTTCACCCACTGGTCCTGCCGGGCGAAGAAGGCGTCCAGCAGCGGGAAGAAACGCTTCGGGCCCTGAGCGCGCGCCAGCAGGGAGGCGGCGTAGTCCGGGCCGGTGAGGATGAAGTTGCGGAACTCGTACCGCACCTTGCCGCTCTTGATGTAGTCATTCTTCAGCGGGTCCATCGCCTGCGTGTGGAAGTCGCGGCAGTGGGGGCAGGTGAGGGAGGCGAACTCGATCAGGGTTACGGAGGCCTTGGGATTGCCCATGGCAAAGCCGCCCTCGGGCGTTGCCTGCACCACGGTGGTCCAGTCAACGGTCTTGGCGGCCGTCTTGGTGGCAGCGGTCTGCGCCGAGGCGGCGGAAACGCCCGCACCCAGCAAACCGATTGCGGCCACCGCCGCAAAGCTGACCGTGACAAGATTCTTCTTCAACATCTCGTAGCCTTTCGAGATTGCATGCCTAATTCTAGTGGCAGCGTGGAGTATTGTCTCGGACCCGGTATCCTGCCAAGCCCATTGTGGTGGTTATCCACAAGCTTTTGGACGCGAAAGGACCAAACGGCCCAGCCGTTCGAGGGCGTCGGCAAGTGACTGATCCTTAACGCCACTCACGGCCTCTTCAAGCACCTTTGCCTCCTGCGGCGCAAGAGGCGCGGTGGGGGTTTCGCTCAGGGTGGCGAGTTCAGGCACCGGGCCTTGCCGCAGCGCGAGCCGCTCGACGGCGGCATAGCCGAAGAAGCGGTTCACCCGCTCGATCACCTGCGACTGAACGTGATTGAGGTGCAGGGCGAAGGGGCCGTCCACCTGAATGGTGAGGGTGCCGCCCCGGCGCTGACCGGGCGGAAAGCTGAGCTTGACCGGCAGACAGTAGCGGGCGAACTCGGGCCCGACGATCTCCTTCCAGCGGGAGACGACGGAGGCCTGCACGAAGCCCTGCTTGCGGATGACCTTGTCCGCCACCAGCGCGGTGAGATCGGAGACACGGGTGACGGCGCGGCGGCGCTTGCTCCTGTCATAGGGAGGCTTGCCTGAGCCCGAGGTGGCCTCGCCCGGTTTTCCGGGCGGCCGAGTGGAGGATGACTTGTTCACGCCCCACCTTATGCCATAGGTGAGGGGATGTCCGTCCAGATCCTTCTCTCAGAACCCGACGTATCCCGGTCACTGCTCGACTGGTATGACCTGAATGCCCGCATCCTGCCGTGGCGTACGCCGCCCGATGCCGTCTCAAAAGGGGCGGCAATGCCTGACCCCTACGGCGTGTGGCTGTCCGAGATCATGCTGCAGCAGACGACGGTGGCCGCGGTCATTCCCTATTACGAGCGGTTCCTTGCCCGCTGGCCGACGGTTGCTGATCTGGCCGCGGCCCCGCTTGACGATGTGCTGCACGCCTGGGCGGGGCTGGGCTACTACGCCCGCGCCCGCAACCTGCATGCCTGCGCGCAAGCCGTAGTGCGCGATCACGGCGGCCGTTTCCCCGCAACAGAGGCGGAACTGCTGAAACTGCCGGGCATCGGGGCTTATACGGCAGCGGCCATTGCCAGCATCGCCTTCGGGCAGCGAGCGGTGGTAGTGGACGGCAACGTGGAGCGGGTGGTCTCCCGCCTGTTCGCGCTGGAGGAGGAATTCCCCGCCGCGCGCCCGCGTCTGCGGGAGTTGACGGACAGCCTGACGCCGGACCGGCGCGCCGGGGATTTTGCGCAAGCGATGATGGATCTGGGCGCAACCATCTGCACGCCGCGCTCTCCTGCCTGTGGGGCCTGCCCGGTGGCGAGCGGGTGCGCCGCCCGCGCCTCTGGCACGCCGGAGCGCTGGCCGCTGAAGGCACCCAAGGCGGAGAAGCCGACACGCCACGGTCTGGTGTTCTGGCTGGAGGCGGATGGTCATGTGCTGCTGCGCCGCCGCCCGCCGAAGGGGCTGCTGGGCGGCCTGCCGGAGTTGCCTACGTCAGATTGGACCGCAACGCCGGTGGGTAATGGCTGGCATCTGATGGATCAGGCCCCAACGGAGGCGGAGTGGGCGCTGGTGCCCGGGGGTGTGCGCCACACCTTTACGCATTTCCATCTGGAGCTGACGGTTGCCCGGGCGGTGCTGCCGCGCCGGATCAACCCAGAGCAGGGTTTCTGGCATCCGGTGGCGGCGATCGAGACCGCGGGCCTGCCGACGGTGATGGTGAAGGCCGTGCGCCATGCGCTGACGCCCCGACTGGTTTGAGCCGGATTGGTTTGAGGTGTTCTGAGGTGCCGGAACAGGGGCTTTTCGGCCAAGCGCAGCCAAGCTATTCAGCATGTGGCAAGGTCGTGACGGCCTATAAGGGCCGGGAACGTGTGACGTGGATGGAGCAAGCAAGATGAACAAGTTCGTGGCGGCTGTTGTGCTGGCGTGTGTTGCCTTTGGCGCGACCGCCTGCAACACCGTGAAAGGTCTGGGGCGCGATATCGAATCCGTCGGTCGAACCGGCGAGGATGTTATCAAAGGCAACTGATTGGCTTAATAGCCAAAAATACTGTCCGGCCCGGGTGGGGTCGGGAACTTTATGACGGATGCGGACTTACCTTCTGTGACAGTCAATGCAGGAGCAAGTCATTATGTCTTCACTGATCCGGCTCATGCTCGTTTCGGCTCTCGCCTTGGGCGCAGCAGCCTGCAACACCGTTCAGGGCGCCGGCCAGGACATCGAGTCCGTCGGCAAGGAAGGCGAAGAGGTCATTAAGGGCGATTGATGCCCTGAAGCTTCGTCTGCCAGCTTAAAGAAAAGCGCCGTCAGGTCGAGCCCGACGGCGCTTTTTCGTTTCAGGATCGGAGTTCTGAAACGGTCAGGGAATCCTCAGGCGGCGGCCATGCTGGCGCGCAGCTTCTGGCGGTAGGCGTCGATTGGCACCAGCTTGCCACGCTGCTCTACATGCCAGAAGGTCCAGCCATTGCAGGCGGGCGCGCCCTGCACCCTGGCACCGATCTGGTGGATCGAGCCGGTGGCGTCGGCAATGGCGAGCGAGCCGTCCGCCCGGACCTTTGCCGAGTAGCGGCGCTGCGGATCGGTGAGCACGCTGCCGGGCTTGAGCAGTCCGGTCTCGATGAGCGCGCCGAAGGGAATACGCGGTTCCTGCCGCTTGGAGGTCATGGTTGTCACCGCATCGGGGCCGAGCGCTTCCACCTTGGCGATACGGTCGCGGGCGATGGAGACGTAGCGCTCCTCCCGCTCGATGCCGATGAAGTCGCGGCCCAGCCGCTTGGCAACCGCGCCGGTGGTGCCGGAGCCGAAGAACGGGTCGAGCACGGTGTCGCCCTGCCGGGTGGAGGACAGGATCACCCGGTGCAGCAGGCTTTCCGGCTTCTGGGTGGAGTGGGCCTTCTCGCCATCGACGCGCACGCGCTCCGCGCCCGAGCAGATGGGCAGGTGCCAGTCAGAGCGCATCTGCAGGTCTTCGTTCAGCGCCTTCATCGCTTCGTAATTGAACGTGTACTTGGCGTTCTGCGACTTCGAGACCCACAGCAACGTCTCATGCGCGTTGGTGAAGCGGGTGCCCTTGAAGTTGGGCATGGGGTTGGCCTTGCGCCACACGATGTCGTTGAGGATCCAGTAGCCCAGATCCTGCAGGATCGCGCCGACGCGGTAGATGTTGTGGTAGCTGCCGATCACCCAGAGGGTGCCGTTGTCCTTCAGGACCCGGCGGGCGGCGGCCAGCCACTCACGGGTGAAGCGATCATAATCGGAAAAGCTGGAGAACTTGTCCCAGTCATCGGTGACGGCATCGACCTTGCTGTTGTCAGGACGCAGCAGTTCGCCGCCCAGCTGAAGATTGTACGGCGGGTCAGCAAAAATCATGTCCACCGAGCCTTCTGGCAGGCGGTTCATCATTTCAATGCAGTCGCCCATGAGAATCTGATTGAGCGGCAGCGAATTCATGTTGTTGACCCTTGACCTGAAACTTCAAAACTTCGGCTGGACATGCCGAGCGGCCAAAGTGATTCGCTGATTCGCAAAGGTCAATGCTTCGATTCGCAGCCGGAATCAGAACGATTCCGCCGAGTCGCGGCGAAACGACTCGTCGTTGCGACTCGGATACAACTTGTAGAGTCGCGATTCGCTTGGAGACTCAAGATGATGCGGTGTTGCCGAAAAGACTCACTCGGCAAGTTCTTGCGGAAGCAGGGCTTCGAAGGCTGCGCGAACCGGTGAAAACGAGCGCCGATGGTGGGGTGTCGGGCCGATTTGCCGCAGCGCTTCGATGTGTTCGGCAGTGCCGTATCCGGCGTTGCGTTCCCACCCGAAGCCCGGATGTTCGGCAGCGAGCCGGTCCATAATCCGGTCCCGAGTCACTTTCGCGACGATGCTGGCGGCGGCGATGGAGAGGCAGGTGGCGTCTCCCTTCACCACGGTGTGACAGGGCATCTCAAGTCGGGGCGCGCGATTGCCGTCCACCAGCGCGACGGCGGGCGGGATGGGCAGGGCCTCCACCGCGCGGCGCATGGCAAGGAAGGTGGCCTGCAGGATGTTGATCTCGTCGATCTCCGCCGCGCTGGCTTCGCCGACGCCGACAATGGCCTGTTCCAGAATAGCTTCCATCAGCGCTTCCCGCTTCGGGCGGCTGAGGGTCTTGGAATCATGGATGCCGCAGGGGAGGCGATCGACGTCGAGAATGACGGCCGCGGCCACCACGGGCCCGGCGAGCGGGCCGCGCCCGGCCTCGTCGATGCCGACGATCAGCCCGCCGCAGGTGGCGGCATGGGTGAGCTCAAGCTCCAGCGTCGGGATCGTCCTGGCCATGCGGGCTTCAATACATCCGCCGCAGGCGCGTGCAACAGGGCAAGCGGGGGATTGAGCCAAAAAGGGTGCGGGAGAGCTGGGGTAAGCTCTCCCGCAGGCAGGGCTACGATAGTCCCGGGGCCGGTGAGTAAAAGCCCCGGTTGTTATCCGACCCGCGAGGGGGCGGGCCGGATCCTTGCTAAGGACAGCGGGGGCCTTACTTCGCCGAAGCGAGGGCCGTCTCCGGCTGTTCCTTGAATGCCTCGGCCAGCTGGACTTCCTGCTCGGGCGTGCGAGCGATGCCAAAACCGACCTGAAGAGTGATGTTGCGGGGCGTTGCGGCCTGCGGCAGCGGGGGGAGCTTGTCCAGCTTCTGCACCGCCTTGAGCGCGGCCTTATCCAGGCCTGCGTCCCCGGTCGAGCGGGCGATGGAAACATCCTTCAGCGTGCCGTCCGGCGATACGGTGGCGGAGATGCGGGCCAGGCCCTGCTTGCCTTCCCGCAGCGCGAAAGCGGGATACTGAATGGTCTTGTCCAGCTGGGCCTCGGCATGGCTCACCCACTCGCCTACAGAGGCCGGGGCTTCAGCGCGGGCATCGGTGGCGGTGGTGGCCAGCATGGTGGCAACCGTCAGAGCGATGGCGGAAAGAGCGCAGGTGGACTTCTGGAAGCTGAAGATCGAGGACAGGGTCATGGCGTTTCTCCGAAATGGGCGTTGGGGGGGGCTGACTGCACTGGTACTCGGTGGCCGCTACTCACTGGGTTCGTCGTGTTAGTGTGTTAGTCATGTACAACAGTAGCAGAATAAAACAATAGGAAACGGGTACACCATCGATGAGTCGCGCGGATTCATCGACGAAATGAGTGAAAAGCGGGTTTCAGGGTGTCTTAGGGGTGTATGAGAGGGTGTGTTGCACCCCTCTCAGGCCAGACTCAGAAGAGAGACAGCTGCGGACCCTGCGGGGCGCGGAAGTGGCTGACGGACAAGGAGAAATCGTCCCGCAGCAGGTTGTGGCGCGCGCAGGCGGCACGGAATCGGGCGCGCAGCATCTGGGCATAGGCGTTGCCGCCGCCGGTCATGCGGCTGCCGAATCCCGGATCGTTGGTGCGGCCGTCCCTGCTCTGGCGCAGGAGCGAGAGCACCCGCTCGGCCCGGTCCGGCACGTTGTCGTGCAGCCATTCCTCGAACAGCCCGGCCACTTCCCACGGCAGGCGCAGAAGGATTGTGGATGCGCCGCGCGCACCGACTTTGGCGGCAGCCTCGATGATGCGCTCAATCTCATGGTCGGTCAGGCCGGGAATCAGCGGGGAGAGGAACAGGTTGACCGGCACGCCTGCCTCGCTGAGCAGCCGAATGGCCTCGATCCGCCGCTTCGGCGTCGAGGCGCGCGGCTCCATCAGGCGGGCCAGGCGGTGGTCAAGCGTGGTGACGGAGATGTTCACGCTTACCAGTTGCCGCGCCGCCAGCCGTGCCAGCAGATCAATGTCTCGGGTAACGCCGAAGTTCTTGGTGGTGATGGTAACCGGATGCCCCGTGCGGTCCATCACCTCCAGAAGGCTGCGGGTGATGGCGTAGCGCTTCTCGACGGGCTGGTAGGGATCGGTATTGGTGCCCATGGCGATGGGCGAGGGAGTGTAGCCCCGCTTGCCCAACTCCTTCTCCAGCAGCGCAGCAGCGTCCGGCTTGGCGAACAGCTTCGTCTCGAAGTCCAGCCCCGGCGAGAGATCCATGTAGGCATGGGTGGGACGCGCGTAGCAGTAAATACACCCGTGCTCGCAGCCCCGGTAGGCGTTCACCGAGCGATCAAACGGCAGGTCCGGGCTCTGGTTGCGGGTGAGGATGGTTTTGGGTTTCTCGATGGTGATTGTGGTCGCCAGCGGCGGCAACTCATCAGTAACGCCCTCCGCGTCCAGCCAATCGCCGTCAGGCTCTCGGTCAGGAAGGTTGAACCGTGCACTTGCCCGGTTGTTCGTTGCCGCTCGTCCACGCGTCTGGGTCATAGGCGAAATAGAACATAACAGGAACGATCTGGCAAGTAGCTGTTCGAATGGCAGGAGTGGTGTATGCTGTTTAAGTTAGCGGCTCGTTCTTGTGATATCGGAAAACAATGGAACTCTCTGATAGTCATTATTGGAAGGTTGTACGTTTTTTTTATGTGATTTTTGCCCTTATGCTTGCTATTGCGGTGATAACGCGTGACAAGCCGACCTATAATTTGCGAAATGATCTGGTTGTGGGATGCTACGGGACCAATAATGGCCCAAGTATTTCTCTGAATTCAGACGGTATGAAGATTCTTCAGGGTGAATTCCCTAGGATTGGATTTCACCTGGAAGCAAGTAAAACCGGTATTGACCTGGTTTCCCACGCACCTCTCGAAGCTGAGATGACGCCAGACGGATACCGGTTTCGCATTCAGAAGAGGGGCCTGGCTACAATCTCGCCCTTCTACAAAGTCATAAATGGTCGTGCCTATCCGACGTTCGACACTGCAGGCTCGGATGGGTTTCAAATGCTGAGTTCTGACGGGGCGGTGCTGAATTATCAGTCAGTTGATCCGGTGTTCTGTGAGGAGACGCTGCCTTGATAAAGGTGTCTGACCAGCTTTAATTCCACGCTGATGCGCCTTGCGTCAGAGCAGGTCCCGGCGGTGGGTCTCGATGAGGTCGGCCATGGCGGGGGCGTTGTCTTCGTGGCGCAGGCCGTCCGCCACGCCCTGCCGATCGGTGCTGGAGCGGTTCTGGCTGACCTTCCACTTGCCCTCGATCCGCTCGATGGGGATTTCCAGCCCGACGATGCCTTTCAGCAGACTGGCGATGAAACACTCCGGCGCATCGGAGACTTTCCACGGGTCCGGGCGATGATTCTCCTGTGTCTCGGTGAGGTGGGAAATCTGTTCGAGGAGCCAGTCCGCACTGTCGATCACCTGCGGCAGGCCCCGGACCTGCACCATGACGTAATTCCAGGTGGGGACGACCTTCTTGTGCTCCTGCTTCGAGGGGTACCATGAGGGGGACACATAGGCCTGCGGCCCCTGGAACAGCACCAGCGCCTCCGGGCCTTCGCACAGATCTACCAGTTGCTCGTTCGCCTTCGCCAGATGGGTGCGCAGGATGGCGCTGCCGTTCCCGTCTTCGACAAGCGTGAACGGGAGCAGGTTGGCCGTCAGCCCGCCCGAGCCGTAGGTGATCAGTGTTCCCAGCGGATGGGCGCGGATGAGGGCGTGCAAGACCTCGGGGCGATCTTCGCGGAAGGCGGGTGGCCGGTACATGCTTGCTCCTGCTGCATGTTAGCGGTGCAGCCTAGCACCGGTTGCGCACGGTATCGAGGGCGGGACAGGCGCAGCAATCCCACTATTTTCCGAGTGTGCCCCCTTGACCTCAGAGCCATCAGGGGCCAATTTCCGCGTTATGCGGGCCGGGCCCCTCTGGCGTGTGGCGCAAGGCCATACGTGATGTCGGACCGCATCGAGTGCGCTCGATGCTGGGTCCGGGTTTTTGCCCCCTCCAAATCAATCATTCGCGCGCCTCGCAGGGAAAACTCTGATTGGAGAGGCATATGCCCGAGTTGCTTTCAGGGGTGCTGGGGAACCTCTGGCTGGGAACGCCGGTCTGGATGTGGCTGACGTTTCTGGGAATTGTGGTCACGCTGCTCGCTGTTGACCTTGGCATCGTGCACAAGGACCAGCACGAGATCGGCGTGAAGGAGAGCCTGGCGCTTTCGGCCGTTTACATTACCCTTGGCCTTGCGTTCGGCGGCTGGATCTGGTGGCAGATGGGCTCGGAAGCCGGTGCCGCCTACGTGACCGGCTTTGTCGTCGAGAAAAGCCTGGCGATGGACAACGTGTTCGTCATCGCCATGATCTTCAGTTACTTCGCCATTCCGCGCCTCTATCAGCACCGCGTGCTGTTCTGGGGTATTCTGGGCGTGATCGTGCTGCGCGGCATCATGATCGGCGCGGGTGCGACGCTGGTCGCCGAGTTCAGCTGGGTGCTGTACCTGTTCGCAGCGTTCCTGATCCTCACCGGCATCAAGATGTGGCTGTCCGCCGAGGAGGAATACTCGGTGGGGGACTCAAAGCTGCTGAAGTTCTTCCGCCGCCACCTGCGCGTGACGGACCAGCTGCACGGCGACAAGTTCTGGGTGCGCCAGACCGACCCGAAGACCGGCAAGATGGCGCTGTTCATGACGCCGCTGATGCTGACGCTGCTGATGGTGGAATTCGCGGACGTGATCTTCGCGGTGGACTCGGTGCCGGCGATCTTCGCCATCACCACCGATCCGTTCATCGTCTACACCTCGAACATCTTCGCGGTGCTGGGCTTGCGCGCCCTGTACTTCGCGCTGGCGGCGATGGTGCATCGCTTCCACTACCTGAAGTATGCGCTGAGCGTGCTGCTGGTGTTCATCGGCTCCAAAATCTTCATTGCGGATCTGGTCGATATGCCGGGCGGCAAATTCCCGCCGAGCGTGTCGCTGGCCATCACCTTCGCCATTCTGGCGGCCGGCGTCGGCTACTCGCTGTGGAAGACGCGCAGTGATCGGATCGCCGCCGAGTAAGGCGCGCGGTTGATCAGCAGAAACGGGGCGGGCCTTGCACGTGCGAGGGCCCGCCCTTTTTTGTTGCGCCCCTCTGCCGAACCACCGGAACAGGGGGGATGGACCGTGGCTGCAATGGGGTAGCCGTGCGTGCCTTTTCCGCCAGGAACGTTATAAGCTTCACGAACCAACGGTGCGGTTTCATCACCGGCCCTGGAGGCGACAGGAGTGAATTTAAATCCAATGTTTCAGTCGAGCGAACAGCAGCTTGCCGAGCCGTTAACCCGTCAGCTCAAGACGTTGCGGCTGACCGCTCATCCCATCAGTCTCAGCGACTTTGACAGCATCCGACTGCTGCATCGCGATCAGACCGTCATGCGGACGCTCTCCCCCACCGGCAAGCCGTGGAGCGAGGAAGAAACCGCCGACATGATCGTGCGCTCGATGGACAGTTGGGAGACCAAAGGCGTCGGCCCCTGGGTGTTCGAGTTGGATTATACCAACACGTTCATCGGCTACTGCGGCCTGAAGCCGGAGACGATCGATGGCGAGCCGTGCTTCGAGCTGCGCTACGCCGTGCGCGCTTCCCAGTGGGGGCAGGGCTATGCCACTGAAATGGCCCGCGCCGTGCTGTACTTCAAGCTGATCGCGGACATCACGCTGCCTATCGTCAGCACCGTATCGGCAGGCGATGATCCGGCACGGCACGTCATCGAGAAGCTGGGCTTCGTGTTCGACAAGGTGATCGAACGCGGCGGGCGCGACCACGAACTGTTCCGCCTGAAGCGCTGACGCGCGGGCTCGTTTATTTCAGAATATTCCTTCGTGGGGGTCCGTAACCCCCACACCCCCTTTCGTTTGAAAGGGCCGGGTTTCAGGAGCGCGCTGCAAGCGCGATCGATCAAAAAGCTGAAATGAATACACCGCCGGTCTGTCAGGCGAATGTACCCAAAAACCGAATGGGAGCGCGAGGGCCAAGCCCCTCGCAAAAAATAAGAAATCAGAGAATTATAAACCCAGCCGTCAGGCCGTCAGGATGATCGGCGCGCCGCGGGTGACGACGATGGTGTGCTCGAACTGGGCCATGGGGGCCATGTCGGCGGGGTAGAGCGACCAGCCGTCGTCCGCTTCCACGATCTTGGCGTTGCCGGTGGTGAGGAACGGCTCGACGGTGATGACGAGGCCTTCCTGCAGCTTCTGGCGGGCGCTGCGGACGTAGTGGTTCCAGACGGTGGGCTCTTCATGGATGCTGCGGCCGACGCCGTGGCCGGTGAGCGTGTTGCACACCTTGAAGCCGCCTGCCTTGGCCTCGGCTTCGACGCGGCGGCCGATCTCGTTGATCGGCTGGCCGGCCTTGGCGCCGTAGATGCCCTTGGTCATGGCGCGTCTGGTGGTCTCCAGCAGCTTGGCCTGCTCGGGCGTGGCCTTGCCGCCGACGACCATGGAGGCGCCGCTGTCGGTCCAGTAGCCGTCCAGATCCAGCGAGACGTCGATGTTGATGAGGTCGCCTTCGCGCAAGGGGCGCTCGTCGGGGATGCCGTGAGCGACCACGCCCTCGATGGAAATGCAGGTGGCGCCGGGGAAGTTGTAGGCCGCGCGCGGGGCCGAGCGGGCCCCGGCGCGATCCATCATCTCCTGTGCCATGCGGTCGAGTTCGAGGCCAGTCACGCCTGCCTTCGCCTCGTTGAGCATGGTGCGCAGAATGTCACGCACCAGTGCTCCCGAGCGCTTCAGGCCAGCGAGTTGGCGTTCGTCTTCAACCGTCACGGTTCGGCTCCGTCTGTTCGGCGAGCTCAGGCGCGGGTACGCACGCCCTCGCTCGGGTCCACCTCATGCTTGGTACGCTTCAGCACCAGCTTGTTCAACGCATTCACGTAGGCGCGGGCGCTGGCGACCATGGTGTCGGCATCGGCACCCTGACCCTGCGTGGTGCGGCCGTTCTCCTCCAGACGCACGGTGACTTCCGCCTGAGCATCCGTGCCCTGCGTGACCGCATGGACCTGATACAGCTTCAGGTTGGCGTCCTCGTGCGGCACCAGCTGGCGGATGGCGTTGAACAGGGCATCCACCGGGCCGTTGCCCTTGGAGGCCGCGATCTTCTCCTCGCCGTCAATGCGCAGCGTGACGATGGCGCGCTGGCCGTTGGAGCCGCAGTAGATTTCCACCTCGGCGACCTGAATACGGTCATGCGTGCGCAGGGTTTCATCATCGACCAGAGTGATGATGTCCTCGTCGTAGATGTGCTTCTTGGCATCGGCCAGCGCCTTGAAGCGCTTGAAGGCGTCCTGGAACTCGTTGTCCGACAGGGTGTAGCCCAGCTGGTCCAGCTTCTCGCGGAAGGCGGCGCGGCCGGAGTGCTTGCCCATGACCAGATTGTTGGCGGTCAGGCCGACCGACTCTGGCGTCATGATCTCGTAGGTCTGCTTGTCCTTCAGGACGCCGTCCTGGTGGATGCCGCTTTCGTGAGCGAAGGCGTTGGCGCCGACGATGGCCTTGTTCGGCTGCACGGAGAAGCCGGTGATGGCCGAGATCAGGCGCGAGGCGCGGGTGATTTCGGTCGTCACGATGTTGGTGGTGAAGGGCATGACGTCGGCGCGGGTGCGCAGCGCCATCACGATCTCTTCCAGAGCGGCGTTGCCCGCGCGCTCTCCGATGCCGTTGATGGTGCATTCCACCTGACGCGCGCCGCCCTGAACGCCTGCCAGCGAGTTGGCGACGGCCAGACCCAGATCGTTATGGCAGTGGGTGGAGAAGATCGCCTTGTCGCTGTTCGGCACGCGCTCGATGATCGAGCGGAACATGGCGCTGTAGGTCTCGGGCGTGGCGTAGCCCACCGTGTCCGGCAGATTGATGGTGGTCGCACCGGCGTTGATGGCGGTCTCTACCGCGCGAGCCAGGAAGTCCGGGTCAGAGCGGGTGGCATCTTCGGCCGACCACTCGACGTTCGGAGCCAGATTGCGCGCGTGGCTGACCGAGGTGCGGATGGCTTCCAGCACTTCTTCCGGCTCCATGCGCAGCTTCACGCGCATGTGCAGGGCGGAAGTCGCGATGAAGGTGTGAATGCCGGGGGACTGTGCATGACGAACGGCGGCCCAGGCGCGGTCAATATCGCCCAGTGCAGCGCGCGACAGGCTCATCACGGTCGCCTTCTTGCACTGGCGGGCCACTTCGCTGACGGCCTCGAAGTCGCCTTCGGAGGCAATGGCGAAGCCGGCCTCGATCACATCGACGCCCAAAGATTCCAGCTGAGCGGCAACGCGCAGCTTCTCTTCCAAGTTCATGGAGCAGCCGGGGGACTGCTCGCCATCACGCAGGGTGGTATCGAAAATCTTTACGGTGTTACCGGTCATGTCGGGTCTCGTCTTTATGAGAACTCAAGATTCATGCTGCGCCTTAAAACCCCTTAGGCGCCGCCAAGACCGAGACAGGCCGGCAGACTGGCGCCTAAGGGCGCATAAGTCGAAGCAGCTGAGCACGACCAATAGCAGTGCGACCGGCGGTAATGGCCGGGACCGTAAAGGCAGAAATGGTCGTCACGAATGTCATGCTGCGTTCCTATTACGGACCGGCATATATGTTCAACGCCCCGTTGTAAACAGGGCGTTGAACTTTTCGAATTCCAAACCCACCCTTGCGGGTGAGATCATTTCACGGCTGTTCAGTCGAACGAGCGGTTGGCCAGCCAGTCGCGCCGGGCGTTGAAGCTGGCCTCGATGGCGGCGATGTCCGCCGCGCCCAGCTCCGGATGATAGACCTGCGTGTGCAGCACCATCACCGGCGCATCGGTGCGGTTGACCAGCTTGTGCTCGAAGGTGTCGTCGAACACCAGCGGCTCGCCGATTGTCCAGTTGCGGACGCTGCCGTCCACCTCCACACCGGCTTCGCCAGCGCCTGCCACCAGCGGCAGGTGAATGGTCAGGTGGGCGTTGGACTGGCCGAACACCAGCTGACGCTCCGCACCCGGCGCGAGGATGACCAGACGCACGTCTGCCGGGCCGTTGCCGGCCTTGCCGAGGTTGAGTTTGCCTAGTGCCGCTTCAAGTGCGGGCAGGGCGTCCAGCGCTTCCTGACGCTCGCCATTGCGATAGAGAAACACGGAGCGGACGGAGCTGTTGGCCATGACGGCGGGCAGGCCGGGCGCACCGGGCTCGCCATCCGCCTCAAGGTCGATGTTTGCAGTGGCTTCGGCGCGAATGGCTTCCGCGCTGGCTGCAAAGTCGGCAAGGCCCGGAACGGTGGCAGCGTCATGCACGGCGGCGGCGGGCAGGTCGGGCAGGTAGAACAGCCACGGCTGCTGGCCGGGCGTGGTATACTCGAAGCGCTCCAGCGGGATCTGCGGCCAGATGGCGCTTGCAATCCGCTCGGACGCCTTGGCGGCGTCCTTGTGCTGGGCGTTCAGATGGGCGCGCAGCAGCACGTCCGCATCGCGCACGCGCTGGGCGGCGGCCGGGAAGACCTCCGGCGCGTAGCCGTACTCGATGAAGGTGGGATCCTGCTGGAAGGCGAGGGAGACGATCTGCGCCGCCTTGTCCTGCTTGCCGCGGCGGGCGAGGAGGATGGCGAGATAGACCGCCGCCATGTGGTTGGCGGGGTCCGCCACCAGCGCATCGCGGTACAGCTTTTCGGCCTGCTCCGGCAGGTTCTTCATTTCCAGCGCCTCGCCCAGCATACGGCGGGCGTTGCTGTTCGCCGGTTCGGCCTTGATCAGATCGGCCAGGAACTGGATGGCAGCATCGAACTGGCCGCTTTGGAGGGCGTAGTGCGACAGGAAATTGAGGGCGCGGCGGTCCTTCGGATCCAGACGCAGCACGTTCTGGAACAGGGTGACGGCTTCTGCGACCTTGCCGGAATTATAGGCTTCGGTTGCCTGAAGGGCGAGTTTTTCTGACTGTCTCATGGGACCGTACAAAAGCAGGAACGCCCGCGATTTGCAATCGCGGGCGTTGTCCGTACTTCTTGCCGAAAGGCGAAGAAATTAGCGCGAGTAGTACTCGACGACCAGGTTCGGTTCCATGCGGACCGGGTACGGCACTTCGTCCAGCGTCGGGATGCGGACGAAGGTCACCTTGGACGGGCCGTCGTTCTGCAGGTAGTCGGGAACGTCACGCTCGGCGGAGCCCAGCGCTTCCAGAACCACTGCCATTTCCTTGGCGCGCTGGCGCAGCTCGACAACGTCGCCGACGCGGATGCGGGCCGAAGCGATGTTCAGGCGGCGGCCGTTCACCAGAACGTGACCGTGGTTCACCAGCTGACGAGCGGCGAACGGGGTCGCGGCGAACTTCGCGCGGTAAACGATGGCGTCCAGGCGGCTCTCGAGCAGACCGATCAGGTTCTGACCGGTGTCGCCCTGCACGCGGACGGCTTCAGCGTACACCTTGCGGAACTGCTTCTCGGTGATGTTGCCGTAGTAGCCCTTCAGCTTCTGCTTTGCGCGCAGCTGAATGCCGAAGTCGGACGGCTTGCCCTTGCGGCGCTGGCCGTGCTGGCCCGGGCCGTAGGAACGCTTGTTCACCGGAGACTTCGGACGGCCCCAGATGTTTTCGCCAAGGCGGCGGTCCAGCTTGAATTTCGAAGTCAGACGCTTGGTCATGACAATCCTTCCAATCGTTCTTTTGTTACGTCCAGGTCCTCAGAACACGCCACTGGCCCGTAAACCGGCCAATGCGGACACCGCTTCACTGAGGGTGCGGGTCCATCGGAGCGAACGGGCCTTATACGGGCCTGCGCGGGAAAGTCAATTTCAGAAGGAGCAAACACTGGCACAGCGCGTGGCCGAGGCGTATGAGGCGCGCCTTGGCGGATAGGTGCGTTAGTGGATCGGGTTCGGATGGACACGCGTAAGGAACTGGACGGGCGGGCTACGGGGCTCATGCTCATGCTGTGCGTGCTGTGGGCCTTGCAGCAGGTGGCGATCAAGGCGAACGCGCAGGACATTGCGCCGCTGCTCCAGCTTGCGCTGCGGTCCGGTATCGCCGCAGTACTGGTCGGGCTGCTCATGCTGTTCCGCCGCGAGCGGCTGACTGTAAAGGGCGGCATCTGGCGGCCGGGTCTCCTCGTGGGACTGCTCTTCGCGCTGGAGTATCTCTTCGTTGGCGAAGGGCTGCGCTACACCACCGCCTCCCACATGGGCATCTTTCTCTATACCGCGCCGATCTTTGCGGCGCTTGGCCTGCACTGGAAGCTGCCGTCAGAGCGGCTGAGGCCGATCCAGTGGGGCGGCATTCTGCTGGCGTTCGGTGGCATCGTGGTGACCTTTGCCGGGCGAGGGGACTCGGCGACAGACATGCCGCTGATGTGGCTGGGGGATCTGCTGGGCATTGCCGGGGGCATGGCCTGGGCGGCAACGACGCTCGCGGTGCGGTTCTCGTCCCTCTCGCGTGCGCCGGCGACCGTCACGCTGCAATATCAGCTGCTGGGCGCGTTCGTGATCCTGCTGGTTGCAGCACTGGCAACGGGGGAGACGACGCTCCAGCTCAACGTGCGATCCGTGAGCATTCTCGCCTTCCAGTCGGTGGTGGTGTCCTTCGTCACCTTCCTGATCTGGTTTGCGCTGCTGAAGGTCTATCTTGCCTCAAGGCTCGGCGTGCTGTCGTTCCTGACGCCGCTGTTTGGCATCGGCTTTGGCGTCTGGCTGATGAACGACCCGCTCGACTTCAACTTCGTCGTGGGTTCCCTGATGGTGCTGGGCGGCATCCTGCTGGTGAGCGGCTCGGAATGGCTGCTGCAGGCAAGGCGCAGGATGGCCGCATAGCCGGAATAGCCGGACGGCGTCAGCGCATCTTGCTGATGGTCAGGCCCAGTTCCTTGGCGCGGGCCTGTACGCTTTCCTCGCTGCGGCGCAGCGCCTTGGCCACGCCCTTCAGGGTTTCGCCCTTGGCGGCGAGACGGCGCAGCTTGGCGGTCTCGTCCATCGTCCACGGCTGACGGTGCCTTACGAAATCATCGGCCATCGTGCCAAATCCCTTGTTGGAGAGGGGCAGGGGCCCCTCTTGCCAGAACGCTTATTCGCCGGAGATCTCTCCGGAACCCTGGATATCGCTGGCAGGCTTGCGGTTGAGCTCGCCTGCCAGGCAGCGCATGACGCCGCGCAGGGTGCGCACTTCCTGGCCGGTGAAGCCGGGGCGCTCGAAGATGTTGCGCAGGGTGCGCTTCATGCTTTCGGTGCGGTGGTCCGGATGGAAGTAACCGCGCGGCTCCAGCAGATCGTTCAGATGATTGATGAGCCCGTCCAGCGCCTCGCGGGTGGCAGGGCCTTCGTAGTCGCCCTCAAGGCGTACCGGGGGCGTCGTGTCCTGCTGGCGGTACCACTCATAGGCGAGGACGATGACCGCCTGCGCCAGATTGAGCGAGCCGAATTCCGGGTTGGTCGGGATGGAGATCAGCACGTCGCCCATCGCCACCTCTTCGGTGGTAAGGCCCGTACGTTCCGGCCCGAACACGATGGCGCTGCGCCCGCCCTGGGCGGCAAGCTGGTTCATCTGCTCGACCGCGCCGCCCGGCGTGGTGGTTTCCTTGATCATGCGCCGCAGGGTCATGGCGGTGGCATAGACGCGGTTGCAGTCCGCCACGGCGGCTTCCAGCGTGTCGAACAACTCGGCCTTGTCCAGCACCACGTCCGCGCCGGAGGCGGCAGGACCGGCGGCCGGATTCGGCCAGCCGTCGCGCGGCTCGACGAGGCGCAGGTGGCACAGGCCGAAGTTCCACATGGCGCGTGCGACCATGCCGATATTCTCGCCCAGCTGCGGGCGCACGAGTACGATGACAGGTTGGTTCATTAGACGGTCAGACGTTCCAGAGCGGCTTCGCGGCCGATGCGCACAAGAAGAGGGGCCATTTCCGGACCGTGCGGTTCGCCGGTGAGGGCGAGGCGCAGCGGCAGGAAAAGCTCCTTGCCCTTGCGGCCAGTACGCTCCTTGAGCACGCCGGTCCAGCGCTTCCAGATGTCATCCGCCCACGGCAGGGCATCGAGAATGGCCTTGGCGGTCTCGATGAACTCGGCGTCCTCAATGACGGAATTGACCGGGCCGGTGACAATCTTCCAGACGGAGGCGATGTCTTCCAGCCGGTCGATATTCCCGCGCAGCAGCAGCCAGTCGGCTTCCGTCATGCCTTCCGGCAGGCGGTGCTGAACCGCTGAAAAATCAAGATGATGCAGGATCTTGGTGTTGAGCGCGATGAGGTCCGCCTCATCGAACAGGGCGTTGGCCTTGTTGAAGCGGGACCAGTCGAACGTCTCCACCAGCGCGGCGCGATCGGTCACGGGCTCGATCGGCAGCGAGGTACCGAGGCGAGCGAGATAGGCGATCAGTGTTAGCGGCTCGACGCCCAGT
>NZ_DATBUP010000141.1:0-2603 GCF_036515995.1 Pedomonas sp.
CCATCGCGGGCTCAGCCGACATGGTGGCTCTGGTTCAGGCCTCGACCACCCTGCCGATCATGTTGTTCTCACTGGCGGCGGGAGCCATTGCCGACAGCTTTGATCGCCGCAAGGTCATGATCCTGGCCCAGGCATTCCTCCTGGTCGTCTCGGTTTCCCTGACGGCTCTGACCTTTCTCGGGCTGATGACGCCTTGGCTTCTGCTTGCTCTGACGTTCCTGGTCGGATGCGGCACGGCACTGAACGGCCCGGCCTGGCAGGCATCGGTTGGCGAGCAGGTGCCGCGCGAGGATCTGCCGGCAGCGGTTGCGCTCAACAGCATCAGTTTCAACATCGCTCGCAGTGTCGGACCGGCGATCGGCGGCGCGCTCGTGGCGGCGGCCGGGGCATCGGCCGCATTCCTCGCCAATGCCTTCAGCTATGTGGGCCTGATTACCGTATTGTTTGGCTGGAAGCGGGCGACACAGCCTCGACACCTGCCGCGGGAGCCGATCGGCGCGGCCATGCTCTCGGGCATCCGGTATGTTCTGCTGGCTCCCTCGATCAGCCACGTGCTTCTTCGGGGGCTCGCGTTTGGCGTCAGCGGCAGCGCAGTCTGGGCGCTCATGGCCCTCGTCGCGCGCGACAAGCTTGGGGGCGGGCCCCTCACCTATGGCATCATCCTCGGGGCCTTCGGTGTCGGCGCCGTCGCTGGGGCGCTGGTATCCGCTCCGGTACGCCAGCGGCTGCGCAGCGAACCGTTGGTGCGCTGGTCCATGGCGGCCTACGGGATCGGCTCGGTCATAGCCGGGATCAGTTCCGCGCTGCCGCTGACCATGCTTGGTCTGCTGCTCGCCGGCGCCGGCTGGGTGCTGGCGCTTTCAACCTTCAACGTATCAGTACAGATGTCGTCGCCGCGCTGGGTGGTTGCCCGGGCACTGGCCGTCTATCAGACCGTGACCTTCGGCGGCATGGCCGTCGGCAGCTGGATCTGGGGCCACGTCGCCCACTCGCTGGGCCTGGGCGAGGCGATTATCCTCTCGGGCCTCTGCGTTCTGGCCAGCGCATTGCTCGGGCTCTGGTGGCGCATTGGGGAACTCGGCACGCATGATCTCTCGCCCGCCCAGTTGCCGGATCTGGAGGTGGACCTCGATCTGCGCAGCGGCCCGGTCGTGGTGCAGCTGGAGTACCGGGTCTCGCCAGAAGATGCGATGGCGTTTCTGGCGGTCATGGATGATCGCCGCCGGATCCGGCAAAGGAACGGAGCGCGGGGGTGGTCGCTGACACAGGATCTCAGCGACCCTGAGGTTTGGGTCGAGCGCTATTCCAATGCGACCTGGGGCGAGTATCTGCGCCAGCGCGCGCGTACCACCATGGCCGACCTGAGGGTTCACCAGCAGGTGCTGGCCTTCCATCGCGGAGAGACGCCGCCACGGTTCCGCAGGTTGCTCGAGCGGCCCGCAGGCGCCTTGCCTGCCGGCAGCCGGCGTCCCAGCCGGGAGGAAGAGCGCGGCGCTGTGGTTGATCCGACCTTGCCACCGCAGGCCCCTCCCTTGGCGCGCGGCAAGCACTGACAACTGCACTGCTGAATATTCAGGGAAGATGACAGAGTCGGTCTTGATAATCAGGGACGCCGTCCCGGCCACTGAGTTCAGGCAGCGCTGCCCTATTGCGGAGAAAAAATGCGGCAGAATATCTGAGATATGCCGAGGAAAAGGTTCAGATCAACCTCGTCACGAAGCCGTAACTGAGCCGTCATCACCGTGTAATTTCCAAGCGGCATAGCCCCCATGGGCAAACGGTCCCGCGTGTCGGACCTGAATGGGGGTTTTATCCATGAAATTGCGTTTTCCCGCGCATCGGGCGGCTTTGATCTGCAGCACCATTCTCTCGGCCTCTTGCGCGATCCCGCAGGCGATCGCCGGGGAGTTGGTCGGCACCGTGACCGATGCCACGATCACCCGCAGCCTGCCAGGCGCCGAAATTGAACTGGTAGAGCTTGGCCGCCGCACGACGGTGGCTCAGGACGGCACCTACCGCTTCACGGATGTGCCGGCTGGCACCTTTACGCTGCGGGCCCGCTATGCCGGGGCTCCGGACAAGACCGTGACCATCGACGTGCCGGATCTGGGCGTGGCGCAGCTGGCCATTACCCTCGGCACGGACGACAGCACCATTCTGGTCATTGGACAGCAGGCCAATCTGGCCAGCTCCATCTCTCGTCAGCGCAGCGCCGATGGCGTTAAAACCGTGCTCACCCGCGACGCGATCGGTCAGTTTCCCGACCAGAACGTAGCGGAATCCATTCGCCGTGCACCAGGCGTCAACATTCTCAACGACCAGGGCGAAGGCCGCTTCGTCTCCGTGCGTGGTCTTGATCCGAACCTCAATGCAGCATCGATCAACGGGACGCGCGTGCCCGCACCCGAGGCGGATGTCCGCTCCGTGGCGCTGGACGTCATTCCCTCAGAGCTCATCGAGTCCATCGAGATCAAGAAGACCCTGACGCCGGACATGGATGCAGACACCATCGGTGCGTCGATCGAGATCAACACCACCAGCGCGTTCGATCGCAAGAAGCCATTTGTCGCCCTGTCGGTCGAGGGCTCGCACAACGACCTGAC
>NZ_DATBUP010000142.1:0-10373 GCF_036515995.1 Pedomonas sp.
CTGTCCGGTGATGTAGTTTGCGCGATTGGAGGTCAGGAAAACCGCGGCCTGACCGATGTCCTCCGCCTTGCCCCAGCGCTTGATCGGCAGCAGCTTCTTGACCTCGCGCTCCCAGTTCTCGTCGAAGTAGCCTTCCTCCTGACCGACCTTGAACTGGCCCGCATCGATCACGCCGACGAGGATCGAGTTGGCCCGGATCTCATGCACGCCTTCTTCCTTGGCGATGCCCTTGATGAGCGCCTCGTTGCAGGCCTTGGGCGCAACCGACAGGCCATCCAGGTGCGGCCACCAGTCATGTCCGGCCGAACCCAGGTGCACGAACGAGCCGCCGCCATTGCTGCGGAAGTGCGGGACTGCCGCCTTCACGGCGTTGTAGAAGCCGAAAACCTCGATTTCCATGGACGCACGGAACTGCTCGTCGGTCCAGTCCGCAATGTTGACCTGAGCAACGATAGGGCCTGCCCCCCAGACGACAGAGTGAATGCGGCCGTGCTCGGCCACCGCGCCGTCAAATGCGGCCTGCAGCTCGTCCCGGTTGCGCACATCCGCCTGATGGATGCTGGCCTTGACGCCCAGCGCGCGCATCTGGTCAGCCGTGGCTTCCGCAACGTCCCTCTTCGAGCGATAGCAGATGGCCACATTGGTGCCGGCCTTGGCAAATTCCAGGGCGACGCCCTTGCCGATGCCCCCGCTGCCGCCAAAAACAATGACGGCGCCTTCCGGAAAATCCTGCTTCATTTCTCTAGTCTCCCGTTCAAAAATTGATGTGTTACTCGGCTGCGCTCTGCCGGTGTGTGGGGATGCCTTTGGTTTCGTGCGAACCGTTTGCCCTCCCCTGGAACTCGGCGGCACGCGCGCGCGGATTATAAAACTGGCGATACCATGCCCGTCCGCGATGGTAGGGGCCATCGCCGGGCAGGCGCAGAATGTGGATCGCTGGTCCCTTGGTCTGCCAGATCGCGAAATCCTGCGTAAACGCCCCGAGGGCGACCTCGTGATATTGCCTGTGCAACGCAATGTCGGCGTCCGTCGGCGGTGCGCTCGTCCCTCGCGTGATCAGGCCATGCCACACCTGGGTGGCGCCATCGTCCCTGGGCGTGTGGAAAATCATCTGCACCGCATCCGTGTCGCCCGAGTAGCGCGCAACGAGCAGGCCGGGGCCCTGGTAGAAGGCATCCACGTCGAGCACGTCCTCGTCCCTCAGGGCCATCGTCTCATGGCCGCCGCCCGAGTACTGGCGGCCAACGACCCCATCGAAATCGGAGCGGAAAAACATGAGTCTCTGGCCGTGGATCGGTCCAAAGTGGCGGGCATCGACAAGGTTGTCGGTAATCTCCTGGGGATGGATCGGCAGAGTGCCGAGGTCATCGAAAGTGCACTGCACCCATGTCGGATCATCCCATTCTGGAATGGACGGCAACTCGAAATCGGGCTCCTGCTCTTCCGGGTCGTGCCACGCAAAGATGCAGCCGAAGCGCTCCTGGGTGGGATAGGCGCGCACCTTGGCCGCCGGCGGAATCTCGCCATCGAAATAGGGCACGTGATTGCAGCGGCCATCCGGTCCGAAGCGCCACCAGTGGTAGGGACAGCGGATCGAATCCCCCTCGATCCGTCGCGCCCCGCTGGAAGATGTCTGCTGCGCGGCCAGATGGGCCTGCATGTGCGGGCAATAGGCATCGAGCAGGAAAGCCCGCCCGGACTCACCGCGGTAAAGCACGAGCTCGCGACCGAACAGGTGCAGCGCGACCGGCGCCGCCTCGACGTCGCTGCTGCGCGCCACCATGAACCAGCCCCGGGGATAAGTGAATTCCCCCAGTCCGTACTCTGCAGATCCGGCCATCGCCTCGCCTCCCTCGACTGTTTCACATGATTTTTGTTGTCTTGATTGATGCGGTGACGGACCTTGGCCATCAATACGGATTTGCAGTACTTGATCACAAAATGATCTTATTCGATCATTCAGTGATCGTATGGAGAAAACCATGATCGAGCGGCCTGGCGTTGCGACCATCCTTGATGAACTGCGCCGCGAGTTGAAACGGCAGGGCCTGCGCGCCGGCGCGCTTGCAGCCAAGCTCGACGTCGCTGAGCCTACCGTCAGGCGCTGGCTGCGCGGGGAAGGCCTGACCCTGGCCCGGCTTGACCAGATCTGCGCCATCACTGGGCTCGATCTGCGCGACCTGATCAGTCGCTCCTATGGCGATGAGCCGGACACGTTCACGCTGGCACAGGAGCGCACGCTTGCTGCTGACCGCGGCCTTGCCTTGACGTTCTTTGCCATCCTTCACGGTGCGCGCCGGCAGGATCTGGAGCAGGACTTCGGGCTGACGGGCGAGAGGCTCGAGCGTTACCTTGAGCGGCTGAGCCGCCTTGATCTTGTCGATGTCGCGCCCAACGGCAGGCTGCGCGCCCGCACCCGCCGGACGGTGCTCTGGCGGCGCGGCGGACCGCTCTCCGGCACTTTCGAGAAAACCGTGAAACAGTATTTCCTCGGGATGAATTTCGGCTCCGATGATGCCCGCTATGTGTTCGACATGGTGCGCGTGAGCGAGGCTGGACGCGCCCGCATCATGGCGATGTTCGAAGCCCTGCGGGAAGACATTCACCTGGTCGTCGAGCAGGACCAGTCCGCACGCATGGAGGCCTATGACTGGACGGGTCTTCTCATGCTCGTCCATCCGCTGGACATTATTGCCGCGACCCGCGAATGGCGCACCGATCAGTTGGAGAGTTCCGGGGAAGACAGCCGGAGCCCGGATGCGCCCGGTTAAACCCCTGCGCTGCCGGGCAATGTCTGCACCAGTTGCAGAGCCATCTGTGGCCGGCCAGTTAATCTGGCAACAAGCCGGCCACATCCGCAGTTTTTAGTTGCCGAAGCGGTAGCGCAGCTTCAGGCCGTACATGCGGGGCTCGCCATAAAGCGTGGTCCAGGTCAGCAGGTCATTGAACCCGTTGGAGTTGCTGACCCGGTAGAGCTTGTTGGTAAGATTGTTCACGAACACCACCGCGTCCACACTCGAGCCGGCAATGCCGTTCCAGCTGAGCGAGGCGTTCAGCAATCCATAGCCCTCCAGGATCGAGCCTGGTTCCGTCGCGGTGCTGGCCATTGGGGCCGTGGCCTGCTCGTTCACATGAGAATAGCTGACATAAAGAGAGGCCTCTCCCAACTGCTCCGGCACCGGCAGGGTCAAGGTGGCGTTGACGCTGTAGATCCAGGGCGTGACGAACTGGAACGGCCTGCAGGCAAAGTCGGCCAGCCCGCCCGGCGCGACCAGCCCGTTGCAGGCCTGGGTCGGTGCAAAGACAACCTCCTGGAACACCTTGTAATCCGCATCGGTATGACTGAGCGACCCTCCGATCTCCAGCCACGTCGTGGGGCGGATCATCGCCTCGGCTTCAAACCCCTGGATCGACGCTGAGGCGCTGGCGATCTTTGCCCCGGCCGCGCCCGTGACCGGATTGTAGTCGCCGGTTGGCCGGTGGATATTTGTGTAGTCAGAATAGTAATAGGCGATGTTCAGCCTGACCGGCATGTCAGCCAGATACCAATCCGACTTGAAACCGGCCTCATAGGTGGTGAGCTTTTCCGGATCGAAGGTCTGGGTCTCTGGCCGGACGGCAACGGTGTTGAACCCGCCCGCCTTGTAGCCGCGACTGACCTTGGCATAGACCATCAGCTGATCGACCGGCTTGTAGTCCAGACCAACGTTCCAGGTCGGCGCCTTGCTCTTGAGGCTGGCACGGTAGGTGCAGCGCTCAACCTGATCCAACGGCACCTCTCCCGGCGTCAGGCCGCCGATGAGGCAGTCGGCCGTACCTGCAGTCACATCCGGATCCCAGGTACGATTGAAGCCCCGGATCGTATCCCAGGTATAGCGATAGCCCGCCGTCAAGCGCAGTGCCTCGAGGGATGGCGCAAAGGCCCCGAAGTCCAGGGTCCCCTGAGCATAAAGCGCGTTCGACTTGTTGCTGACGCCGCTGTTCGAGAGGCTGTAGACGCACGCCCCGGTGAACTGTGCCGGACAGTAGTTTACCGCTGCTGACCCCCACATACCCGCCGGCTTGGCATTGAAGTGGAAGAAGCCCGCCGTGAACGTCAGGCGATCCTCGAGCATGTTGCCCTGGACCTGAATTTCCTCGGTAAACTGCTTGAGGTAATCCCGGGGCAAGTCCAGCTGCTCCTGGGCATTGATATACCCGAATAACGGCAGGCCATATTCCGTCAGTCCCGCAACCGGTCCGTCCGGATTGGGGGCATTCTGGTTCAGTTCGTATTGCTGGAGCGGCGTGCCGTCCTGATCGGATGCATAGTTGACCTTTAACTTCTGAAAACTGACAATGTTACGCAGCGTCAGCTCGTCCGTCAGATCAAGGGAGGTCGTGTTGGTGACGCCCCACATGCTGATCTTGCTGAAACCATCCACGCTGTGCCGGGTTTTCCGGGGCCCCGCCTCTTCTGCCACCTCCGTCTGCCGACGATAGACGTCGCAAGAGACGCCCAGGCCTGGGATCGGTGATGCGGGCGGATCAGCACAAAACCCGACCCCTTGCAGACCGGGGATATTAAACCCTTTGTGAATATGGCCTGCGCCATTGTTCGATGACTTGGCACCATAAGCCATCAGATAGTTCTCCAGGCGCTCCGTCGGTCTCAGCGTGACCCCGATGCGCCCCGAATACCAGTGCACATCGTCCCGACCCTTGTTCCAGACCAGGTCGCGCGTATAGCCCTCTCGGTCCTGATAGGCGCCAACGACGCGGACCATCAGCTTGTCGTCGACAACCGGGACGTTGAGGACACCCTCGACGCCGCGCAGGTCATAATTGCCGATGCGTCCCTCCACATGGCCCTCAAGCTCGTTTGTCGGCTTGCGCGGCACGAACAGGACGGCACCGCCCGTTGTGTTCCGCCCGAACAGTGTACCCTGCGGCCCGGACAGCACCTGGATATTTTCCAGATCAACCATCATGCCAGGGCCGCCCTGAAGATTGAGCGTGATTGCAGACGGAAGCGGAACCTCGTTCATGTATAGCGCCACGGCGGGCGACGAAAGGAAGCCCGTCGACTGACCGCGAATAGAGTAGGACTGGACATCACGGCTTGCACCGCCCTGGGTCCCCACCACAAGCGAAGGCACGGTGCCGTAGAGATCCTGAGGCTGGCTGACATTCATTTGCTCAAGCCGCTCGGTGGAAAAGGCGCTGATGGATATGGGAACATCCTGTGCCCGCTCCTCACGGCGCTGGGCAGTGACGACAATCTCGCGCATGGCATTGACGTCCGGCCCGCCTGCTTGGCCAGCCGGTGCGTCCGCAGCCGGCTGCCGAGGCGCCGGACTGCCTGGAGGCGCGGTCTCCTGCCCTAAGGCAGGGCTGGCAATGACAGAAAAAGCTACACTGGCGAGCCATGCTCTTTTACGCAGTATCGTCATCGTACCAAGCCTCCCCCGTTTATTTTCGTAATCTAGGATTGGAAGTATAGCGCAGCCGATTAGGGCCGTAAGACATCCCCCCCGATTTTTCAGTGGGAACTCACTTAGTAAAATACTGACCTTACAGGCCGGTCGGAGCTGACCGGACGTCCGTGTCGGCGGAGAGGACTGCGCTCGACCGCGCGCGGGCCATATCTGGCGGCAGGCGGGCCTGAACACAGCGTCGTGTCCCAAAAACGGTCGCCTCCAAGATGTGGCGCTGGGTGCACCGGGCCCACGCTCCAGATCAGGGCTGTCCGGTCGAGGCCGTCAGGCCGCCATCCACGACAAGCTCCGTGCCGGTGATGTATCTTGCCTCATCCGAGGCAAGAAAAAGAGTTGCATGCGCCACGTCCCAAGCGTCGCCCATCTGACCCATGGGGACCTGAGCATGGCGTCTGGCGACCATTCCTTCATAATCGCCTCCGGCGTATCGGTCCGCCAAACGCTGGACAAGCGGGGTCAGCATCAGCCCCGGCACCACGCAGTTGAGACGAATATTGTAGCGGGCATAGGCAACGGCGGTGGCCTTTGTAAACTGCACCAGACCCGCTTTTGCCGCGGCATAGCCGACCTGGTCCTTGCCTACCCAGCGCATGCCGGCCACCGAGGAGATGTTGACGATCGCCCCGCCGCCCTGCCGGACCATGATCGGCAAAGCGCGACGTGTCGTTGAAAAGGCGCTGGTCAGGTTGAGATCGAGCTGCTCCCTCCACACGGTCTCGTCCATCGTCGCGGGCGTGCCAGGCTCAGACCGGCCGACATTGTTGACGAGGATGTCCAGCCGGCCGAACCGGTCCTCGCAATCCGTCAGCAGGGCCTCCACCTGCGCCGCATCAGTCACGTCGCAGACAGAGATGTGTATGCTGTTGCCTTCCTGCTCGATGACTTCCCTTGTTGCCGCGGCGGCGCCCAAGTCGATATCCACCCCGTAGACAGCGGCGCCTTGCCTGGCGAGCAGCGCTGCGATGGCCTTGCCATTGCCCCACCCCGGTCCGCTCGAACCGCACCCCGTGACCAGGGCCACTCGTCCGTCCAGTCTCAGCATCCCGCCACCCCCGTCTGGCACCCGCGCGCCCTTCTAAGTTAGCGTATACTTGCAAAGATTCGGGCGACAGAGCAAACTGCCCAAGTATCCACCCCCCATTCTGGCGCGAGTGACGAGACGATGCCGACAGCCCCGCGGATTACGCTGATCAGTGCCCTTGCCCAGTCGCCCGCCCCGGCCAGCGCAGCCATGGCAGAGGTGTGGCCGGAGGCTGTCATCAACAATCTCCTGGATGACAGCCTCGCACCCGACCTGGCCGCGCTTGGCGCGATCACGCCCGCCATCCACGAGCGCTTCTTGAGCCTTGGCCGCTATGCCGCCTTGGCCTCGGACGGGCAGAAGTCGACCGCTGGCATCCTGTTCACATGCTCGGCCTTCGGTCCTGCGATCGACCGGGTGAAGGCCGACCTTCCCATTCCTGTCCTGGCGCCGAACGAGGGCGCATTCGATGAAGCCCTGGATCTCTGCAGACAGGCCAAGGGCGGGGGACGCGTCGGGCTTCTGCTCAGTTTTGCCGGCTCGCTTCGCCCTCTGTCCGATGAAATGGAAGCGATGGCGGCACAGCGGGGGCAGGCGGCGCCCAGGATAGAGGGCGCAATCGCCACCGGTGCTCTCGATGCCCTACAGGCCGGCGACACAGCGCGACACGACCACCTGATTGCCAAGACTGCGGCCGACATGCCGGACGTGGATGTTCTCATCATCGGCCAGTTCTCAATGGCCCGGGCCGCGCCGCTGGTCGCATCCCAGCGCCGCGAGCCGGTGCTGACCACGCCCCATGCGGCCGCACGCAAGTTACGGCGTCTGGTCGAAGCGCGCACAAGGCAACATCCAGTGGCCGTCGGGCCGGCGCTTCGACACGTCGTTCCTTAGCCGTCATCGCCGCCTGCCCCGATCGGGGCCTCAATTGCCGGTTGCGCTTTACCCCCGCCATCCGCCGTCTCGAGACCGCAGGGCCAAGCTCGATCCGCTAGATTGCAGCGGCCTGCGGCCTGTCGCACTCCGCCGCCAGCCGGACGGTCGCCGAGATGCTCAGGAAGGGCCTGGGGCAGAGCACCCCAGGAGCGGATGCACGGGAGCGGATTACTTCATTCGGTGCCGCAGGCGAGGCATTGCTGCTGAAGGTTCATCAGGTGTGGCCCGGGATCCGGGCGGCGGCAGAGGAGTTGCCGCAGGAGGTCGGGGCGCCGCTCCACGATGCGCTTTGACGAACGATCGAGGCCGCGCCGAAGACGCTGTTCCGCAACCGGATCCTGGGCAATATCCACGGCGCCTTTGCACCGGAAGCGCTGATCGAGGCGCGCCCGGCCTGATCCTGGCTGCGGGATCTTCGCCCTGTCTGCTCCGCCGGGCTCGGCAGGGACTCACCGCTCAGCCGCAGGCCGTGAGCGGAGGTGCTTACCGACGCTTTCCCGTGCGCGGCAGGAGCGCGGTCGCAAAGCCGAGCAGCGGAAGATAGGCTGTCAGGCCATAGACCCAGACAATGCCATAGGCATCGGCGAGACGCCCCAGTGCGGCAGCGCCGATGCCGCCGATGCCGAACATCAGGCCGAACATCACGCCCGACACCATGCCCACGCGCCCCGGCAGAATCTCCTGCGCATAGACCACCAGTGCCGCGAAAGCCGACGACAGCACAAGGCCGATGATGATTGCGAGAATAGCGGTCCAGAACAGATTGGCATGCGGCATCATGAGCGCAAACGGGGCAATGCCGAGGAAGGAGATCCAGATCACCGCCTTGCGGCCGATCCGGTCGCCAACCGGGCCGCCGAAGAAGGTGCCGGCAGCGACCGCGGCAAGGAAGCAGAACAGATAGAACTGCGACTGCTGCACGGTGATTGCGAACCGCTCGATCAGGTAGAAAGTGAAGTAGTTGGTGATCGAGCCGATGTAGATGAACTTGGCGAACATCAACACGGAGATAACTGCAAGGGCGCGGATGACCGTCACCTTGTCGTAGGGCGAGGCCTGCGAGGCCGCGCTCTTGCTGGGATGTGTTTCCGGGAGCCGCAGCCGCCAGCGCGTCACGAAGAACAGCGTCCAGATCGCGGCCAGGGCGCCAAGGGCAAGCCAGCCGAAGGCTGTCTGACCGAACGGCAGGATGATGGCCGAGGCTACCAGTGGGCCGATCGCCGAGCCGGTATTGCCGCCCACCTGAAAGGCTGATTGCGCCGTCCCGAAGCGTCCACCCGATGCCATGCGGGCGATGCGCGAGGCTTCCGGATGGAAGGTCGCGGACCCGACGCCGATGACGGCCCCTGCCAGCATCAGCATTTCATAACTGTTCGCCAGCGCGATCCCTCCGATACCGAGAAGCGTCACGACCATGCCGAGGGGCAGCAGATAGGGCATCGGGTGCTTGTCGGTGTAAAGGCCGATCCAGGGTTGAAGCAGCGACGCGGTGATCTGGTACACCATCGCCACCAGCCCGATCTGGCTGAAGGTCAGATGAAACCGGCTTTTCAGCATCGGGAAGATGGCGGGCAAAGCCGCCTGAATTAGGTCATTGAGCAGATGCGCGATCGCCACCGCCGCCACGACCTGCACGACGAGCTTTTGGCCCTGTTGAGCAGGCGTGGCTGGCGTGGTTGCCGATACGGTGGGCGCTTCGGCAATGCCGACGGTGGAATTGGTCACGGTCGAGGCTCGCTTGTCTGACGGCGCCTGGATCCGTTCCTCAGCGTGGTGACGCTGTAGGCGGATCTGGCTGCGCGCTTTGGTCCAGTGTCGAGGCTTGCATCTAGCATGGCCGCCTTACGCCTGCTTCTATATATGGGTCATTCGTTTATGACGGTGGGACATAGTGGCACTCTTCCGGCCCGACGAGAATGACGAGGTGCAACGCCCGGTTCTGGCGATGGGGCATGCGTTCCCGCCGTCCTTTGAACTGGCAGAGCATGTTCACCGACGCAGCCAGTTCCTGTACGCCACGAGCGGGGTTATGGCCGTCAGCACTCCGGACGGCTCCTGGGTCGCGCCGGCCGAGCGGGCGGTGTGGATACCGGGCGGCACGCCTCATTCCGTGCGCATGGTGGGTGCCGTCCAGACCCGCAGCGTGCTGATCGAGCCGGGCCTGTGTCCGGGCCGGGGGCCCACGTGCGAGGTCGTCGGCGTGACGGCCCTGCTCCGCCAACTGCTGCTCGCAGCAGCCGAAATCCCGCCGGAATATGACGAGGCGGGACGCGACGGGCTGGTTGTGAAGCTGCTGCTGGCCGAGATCAGCCAGGCCCCGCTCATCCCGCTTGCGGTGCCGTTTCCGGCACATCCGGCGCTGGCGAGACGCTGCCATGCCTTTCTCGACAGCCCGAATGCATCCGCCACGATCGATGAGTGGGCCGACGCCCTGTCGATGAACCGGCGCAATTTCACGCGCATCTTTCGACGCGAGACCGGCATGAGCTTTGCCCAGTGGCGCCAGCAGGCATGCCTGTCGGTCGCGCTCCCGAAACTGGCGGCGGGTGAGGCCGTAACCAGCGTTGCGCTCGATCTCGGATATGACAGCCCGGGCAACTTCTCGACGATGTTTAGGCGCATGCTGGGCGTCTCCCCAAGCCATTACCGGGCGCCCGGCGGCAGTCACCTGTTCTGATGCCGCCGTCTGCCCGGGCAGGGAAGGTCATATTCCGCTGGGGGACGGCACATAATCGGGGGCTGACGGGCGGCGGGCCGCCTTGGTGTGGACACTGATGCAGGACACGACACTTGCGACCACCAGGACCAGAGCCGCAACCTCAAAGGCTGTCGGAAGGCGGCGCTCCCAAAGGAAGCCGTAGAGAAGAGCAAACATGGTCTCAAAAAGGATCATCTGCCCCACGAGCGTGAGCGGCAGCAACTGGCTCATGCGATTCCAG
>NZ_DATBUP010000143.1:0-26704 GCF_036515995.1 Pedomonas sp.
TCGCCCTTGGGGAAGGGCTTGGCGCCCCACGAGGGCTCGGCGCCGGGCGTGTCCGTCTCGATCCAGATCTGGAAGATCTGCGTCGCCTCGGGCTCAAGGTTGTATTCGGAGTGCACGATGCCGGTCCCGGCAGACATCACCTGCACGTCGCCCGCCTCGGTGCGGCCGGTGTTGCCCACGCTGTCCTGGTGGGTGATCGCACCTTTGCGCACGTAGGTGATGATCTCCATGTCCCGGTGGGGGTGCGGCGGAAAGCCGGCCTTTGCGGCAATGGTATCGTCGTTCCACACCAGCAGCCGGCCCCAGCCTTCGCGGGCGGGGTCGAAGTAGCGGGCGAACGAGAAATGATGATGGGCATCCAGCCAGCCGTGGTTGGCATGGCCCAAACTGTCAAACGGGCGAAGCTCGATCATCAGACACCTCCTGAGCCGCCGGTTTGCGCCGGGGGATGGTGCCCTGCGCGGATGCGGCTCGCTTGATGTCTAGATAAGCGCCCCAACTCGTTTCGTAATCCGCGACAATCGAAATTCAGAGTTTCCGATTTGTGGCCGGCGAGGCCCGTCCAGACTATTCCTTGGCCTTGTATCCAGCCAGCAGCTCCATCATGCCTTCTGCCCGCATGGTCCTGCCGAACAGCGGTCCCTGGCCGAGGTCGCAGCCAAGGCTCTGCAGCAGCCGGCGCTGCTCCTCGGTCTCGATGCCTTCCGCCACAATGTCGAGCGAGAGGCTGGGGGCCAGCGTGGTGATGGCCTGCACGATCGCCTGGAATTTGCCATCGAAGCTGAGACGGCTGATCAGGCTGGGGTCGATCTTCACCGCATCCACCGGATAGTGCCCCAGCCGGATGAGGGAGGACTGGCCGGTGCCGAAGTTGCCGAGCATGGTGCGCACGCCCGCGTCCTTCAGTTTGCCAAGCGCTTTCATAACCAGTTCCGAGCCCCGTTCGGACAGCGCCTGTTCCGTGATCTCCAGCTCGATCAGGGCCGCAGAGACATCGAAGGCGCGTATGCGCTCCAGCAGATCATCGGCCAGTTCGTCGCGCAGGAACTCCACCATGCGCGCCCGGAAGGTGACTGGAAGCAGCGTCCGGCCCGCCTCGCGGCAGCGCACCATGTCGGCCAGAATCTTGTCGTACATGATGCGGCTGAGGCTGGTGGCCAGCTTGTAATCCGTAAAGGCGGTCTCCAGCGCATCGGACAGCAGCAGGTTGCCGGAGGGGTTCTGCCACTGCAACCGCGCCTGAAAGCCGGTGATGGTGCCGTCCCTCAGGTTGACGCGCGGTTCGTAACAGGGGCTGACGGCCCTGTCCCGCGCCAGCTGGCGGGCGCGCTCAAGCTGGCTCGCCACCCGTTCCGCCGCAGCCCTCATGTGGGCGGTAAAGGGGCGAATGCCGCCGCGCCCGCCCGCCTTCAGGTCGCTCAGCGCGGTGTCGGCGCATTTCAGCAGGCCGGAGAGGTCCGCGGCATCGCCCGGCATCAGGGCACAGCCAATGCTCATGCTGGTGCCCAGCTCGTGGCCCGCATACGTGATCGGGCCTGACGTCAGGGCCAGGATCCGCTGCGCCAGCGCCCGCAGATCGGCGTCGGACTCGATGCCGATCGCGGCGATGGCGAACTCATCGCCGCCCAGACGGGCCACGATGCCCGCATCCCCCACGCATGACTTCAGCCGCGCGGCCAGCACACGCAGCAGATGGTCGCCCGCCTGATGGCCGAGCGTGTCGTTGACATGCTTGAAGTGGTCGAGGTCGGTCAGCATCAGGCCGATCTGCCGGCCCGCCTGCCGTGATTTGCTGATCAGCCGCCGGAGCTTGTGCGTGAACGCCCGCCGGTTCAGGAGCCCGGTCAGGCTGTCCGTGTCGCTGGCAACGCGCAGGCGGCGCTCGGTCTCGCGCTGGAGCGTCACCTCGCGCGAGACGCACAGGATCGAGGTGACGGTGCCGTCTGCGTCCTTCAGCGGCGTCAGCACATTGTCCCAGTACTGAGGCTTGCCTCCGGGGCGCACGCTCATGCCGCCGAACCGCGCGGTCCGGCCCCGGCGGGCATTGTCCAGCGCCCGCTGCCCGCGGTTGCGCGCGGATGGCGGCAGCAGCTCCAGCCACGGCATGCCGAAACCCTCGGCGCATTCCTCAACGCCCAGCAGGGCCTGGCAGCCGGAGCGGTTCATGTGGGTCAGCGTGCCGGAGGGGTCGATGATCTTGATGCAGTCAACGCTGGCATCCAGCATGTCCTTGCGCAGGCGGGAGCTTTGCTCCGCCACGTGAAGTTGCACCGTCTCCGCATGAATGTCCGTGGCGCTGATGAACCACCGCACCAGCGCGCCGGTGCCGTCGTGCTCGGCGCGGCCCTGCAGCTTGTGCCAGCGCGCCTGGCCTGAAGATGCCATCAGGCGGCATGTCATGTCGTCCAGGGTGCCGGTCCGGTAGGTCCTGCCCCACCGGCTGCGCAGCCGGTCCCGGTCCTCCGGGCTGATCCAGCGGAACCAGCCCTGCGCCATGCCGTCCTCAACCGTTGCGCCTGTGAAGGCGCACCACGCTGCATTGAAGAATTCCGGTCGCCCGTCGCCCGCCCGTACGATCCAGAGCGGCTGTGGCAGCAGGTTCAGGCCCGCCGCAAGAGAGGCGCCAAGGCCGTAGTCGCGGCGATCCGAACCGCCACGGACATCAGGGGCGTCAGGGGCATCCTGGTAAAAGCGCAACAAACCCATGCGTACTCATCCCACTGTGGGCATACGTCGGTGAGCTATGCTGAAACGCTTGGCTGCACACTGGTTCAGCGGCTCTGGAACGCCAGATGGAGTTTTGAACGAGGCGTACTGAAGCGCAAGTCTTATCGAAATACAGATTGAAACAAGGAACGTGCATCAAAATGTACGGACAAATATTTAAAGTATTCTGAAGTAGAGCAGTCTGTGAGATTAAACAGTCAAGAGATGACTATTTTATTAAGACTAGTTATGATCTGCCCGTTGTCGGGGGGCTACAGGGGCAGGGCCATGGAGTTGGGGGCGTATGTTGAAACGCGGACCAGAGAGCCGCAATTATCAGTAAGCGCGCGTAAATACAGGTGGCGAAGCGGGTGGTTCGCCATCGTCCTGACGCTTGCCGGTCTGCTTTTGCTTGAGGTTCTGCTTCAGGGCAGGGCGTATCTTCAAACGGGCGAGAGCATCTTCAAGCCCAAGGACGAGCAGGCCGTGCGCTCCATCGTCGTTGACGGGTTGCGGCTATACCCGCCCAATACTGTCATTCGCGGCACGAAAATGGAGATTCGCACCAATCAGTACGGCCTGCGCAGTCCGCCCATAACGCCCAGCCTCCTGCCCGGTGAGCTGCGCCTTGCCGTCATTGGTGCCTCCACGGTGGCGGGGGCCTATGCCCGCACCAACGACATGACGTTCTCCCAGAAGCTGGCCGGTTTGCTCGGCAAGCGCCATCCGGGTCCGGTCAATGTGGTCAATGCGGGCATCTCCGGGCTGACCGTCCACCAGATGAGGCTGATGCTGGAAAAGGTGGTGGCCCCGCTCAAGCCGCGCCTCGTGTTCGTCTATACCGGCTTCAATGACATCGCCAAGCTGTGCAAGGCCAGCGCGCCACCATCTGCCAGCGCGGTGCGGATTCCCCATCCGGCCCTGCCGTCGTGGCTGCTCATTCCTGAGCTGATCCGCAAGAACACCATCGCTCTGCGCTCTTCCTACCGGGCCAGCGGCACCGGTCTGCGCCGTGCCAATCAGGTCAGCCCGGCCGCAATCGACGCCTACCGCAAGGATGTGGAGGAGCTGGCCCGCGCGGCGCGGCACCGCAACATCGAGCTGGTGTTCGTCTCCAGCCTGAGCTCATATCGCCGGAACATGCCGCTTGCCGAGCAGCAGGACCTCAGCGCGTTCGCGCTTTATTACAACAAGTGTCTGGACCTGAACGGCCTGTACGCGGTGACGGACCGGCTCAACCTGATCCAGCAGACCGTGGCCAAGGCCAACGGCTTCACGTTTCTCGACATTCGCGCGCAAGTGCCCGGCGGCAGCGCCGTGTTCGTCGACTCGTCCCACTTCACTCCCGAGGGGGAGCGTCTGGTGGCTGAGGCGCTTGATCGTTACCTCGCAAGCAGGCTGAACTGAGCATGTCGGTCACATCCATCGAGTTCTTCCTGTTCGCCGGTCTGGTCTGCGCGGCGCTGCTGGCGCTGGGCCGGGCGGAGAAGCTGAAGAAGCTGCTGCTCATCGGTGCCAGCCTCTACTTTTACGCCACTTACGATCTGCGCTTCGTCCTCATCCTCGCCTTCCTCACGGTGCTGAGCTACGCCGTCGGCATCCGCGTTCACCGGGCCGAAAGCAGGAAGCAGAAGAAGCGCTGGCTCGGCGTCGGCATCCTTGTCGGCCTGCTGCCCCTGTGCTTCTACAAGTATCTGCCCGTCATGGCGCTCGGCCTTGCGCCTGAGGGCAGTCCGGTTGGCCTCGGCGGCTGGCTGGACGGGCTGGTGCTACCCATCGGCATCTCGTTTTACACCTTCCAGGCCCTGTCCTACCCGCTGGACCTCTACCGCGGCACGCTAGAGCGACCGGCGCGCTTCCTTGATCTGGCCTGTTTCGTCAGCTTCTTTCCCAAGCTGCTGGTGGGGCCGATCGTGCGGGCAGGGCAGTTCCTGCCTCAGCTTGACCGCCCCATCCGGGTGGCGAACGGCGCGCAGGCGGCCTCGGGGCTCTATCTCATTCTGCAGGGTCTGGCGAAGAAGCTCATCTTTGCGGACATTCTCGCCAACCACATCGTCGATCTCGCCTTTGCCGACCCCGCCAGCCACGGCACGCTGTTTCTGGTCATCGCCGTCTTCGCCTACAGCTTCCAGATCTATTTCGACCTCGCCGGTTACACGGACATCGTGCGCGGCGTCTCCCGCTGCATGGGGCTGGAGCTGCCCTCCAACTTCAACCGGCCCTATCTGGCAGCGACCGTGTCCAGCTTCTGGCAGCGCTGGCACATCACCATGTCGTCCTTCTTCCGGGATTACCTCTACTTCTCCATCGGCGGCTCGAAGCGCGGCAATGTCTATTTCAACCTGCTGGTCACGTTCGTCTGCATCGGCATCTGGCACGGCGCGGGCTGGAACTTCGTGATCTACGGCCTCATCCACGGTGCGCTGGTAGGGTGGGAGCGCTTCCGGCGCGGCATTCGCAAGGCGCGGGGGCTCACCGAAGCCTTTGTCGGGGCGGAGCTGGTCGGGCGCATCGCGCTCACCTTCGCCATCGTCTCGTTCGCCCGCATCCTGTTCCGCACGCCAGATCTGGCAGGGGCCGCCGCCTATGTCCGGGCGTTCGCCAACGTCGGCAACATGGAAGTGCCGGTGAGCGATCTTGGTCTTCTGGTGCTGCTGCTGTCGTTCGCGGTGCATTTCACCCCGCCGGTCTGGGCGCAGGCCATGCGCAGGCGCTTCGTCTCCTCGCCGGCCTATGTGCAGGCGGCCGTCGTCGGCGCGGGCCTGTTCCTGTTCCTCGCCCTGCCGGATGCCACCGCCAGCTTCATCTACGCGCAGTTCTGAAGCGGCGGAACGCAGACGGCAAAACACACCGCGCGAACTCAATTCGCCGGTGTGGTCATCATCAACTGTAGGAGAAGAGTGGTGCCCAGGAGAGGACTCGAACCTCCACGCCCGTGAAGGCGCTAGCACCTGAAGCTAGTGCGTCTACCAATTCCGCCACCTGGGCACAGGCATCGAACATTCTCAAAATCCAGACCCCGGATCACAATTGGTAGATTGTGCCGCTGTCTTCTTTCTCAACCGCTTCGCTCCATCTCTGATCGGGCGATCCCTGATCGAGAGAGCGTCGCTTCCCGAAGAAGCGATGGTGCCCAGGAGAGGACTCGAACCTCCACGCCCGTGAAGGCGCTAGCACCTGAAGCTAGTGCGTCTACCAATTCCGCCACCTGGGCACGGGGCTAAGAAAGTCTTGATGCGTTCAAGTGCGAGGCAGGCGTTTAAGGGTGTCCGCCGAGGTTGTCAACAACGTTGTCATCAGAATTTTTGTGGGGCAAAAGGGCGGCAACTTCTTTCAGTCTCTCCCGGAGGCAATTCGATGGCGTATGGTTTGTACACGGTGTTCGGCGGGTCCGGTTTTCTGGGCCGCTATGTGGTGCAGCGGCTTGCTGCGCAGGGGCACCGGGTGCGCGTGGCGGTGCGCGAGCCCTATCTCGCCGCCTTTCTGAAGCCCCTGGGGCATATCGGCCAGATCCAGCTGGTGCAGGCCAACGTGCGTGATCCCCAGTCGGTGGCGCGGGCCGTGGCCGGCTCCACCGGCGTGATCAACCTCGTCGGCATCCTGGCCGAGGCCGGCGCGCAGAAGTTCGATGCCGTTCACGTCGACGGCGCGGCCAACATCGCCCGCGCCGCTCGTGAGGCCGGCGTGCGCTCGCTGGTGCACATCTCCGCCATCGGCGCGGACACCCAGTCCAAGGCCGGCTATGCCCGCTCCAAGGGCCTGGGCGAATCGGCCGTGCGCGAGGCGTTCCCCGGCGCGACCATCCTGCGCCCGTCCGTGCTGTTCGGCCCGGAAGACGGTTTCCTCAACCGCTTCGCCGGTCTCATCAAGATGCTGCCGGTCGTGCCGGTCGTGTGCGGCGCGACGAAGTTCCAGCCGGTCTATGTGGGTGACGTGGCCGAGGCCGCCGTCGCCGCCGTCTGCGATCCGGAGCGCTACGCCGGTCAGACGTTCGAGCTGGCGGGCCCGCGGGTCATGACCATGCGCGAGATCATGACCTACGTGCGTGACGAGATTCTCTGCAAAAAGGATCTGGTCAACGTTCCTGACGCTCTGGCGAAGGTGCAGGCCAAGCTGCTGGGCATTCTACCCAACGCGCCCATCACCACCGATCAGCTGCTCATGCTCCAGAAGGACAACGTGCCCGCCGCAGGCTCGCACGGTCTGGAGGCGTTCGGCATCACCCCCGTCTCCATCGAGGCCATCGCGCCGAGCTATCTCGTGCGCTACCGCCCCAAGGGCCGCTTCTCCCAGCCGGACGCCACCGCGACGAACGGCTAAGTTTTTCAAGCTCTGCCCCGGCATCGGTCCGGGGCAAGAATCAGGCCCGTCCTCCCCGCCGTGGGAGGGCGGGCTTTTTTCATTGTGACCTTGGACGGCCAAGGTCCGTGGTTTAAACACGGCGGCCACACGCAGCTGCGCGAACCGGAGGTCCCGTGGAATTCACCGAATTGCTTAAAGTCATCCTGCTCGGCCTGGTCGAAGGGCTGACGGAGTTCATCCCTGTGTCGTCCACCGGCCATCTGGTGCTGGGCGGTCACTTCCTCGGCTTTGAAGACGCGGGCAACACCTTCAAGATCGCCATTCAGTTCGGTGCGATTCTGGCCATCTGCGTCGCCTACCGGGAAAAGCTGGCCTGGGTCACCACCGGCCTCGTGCGGAAAGACCGGGACGCGTGGCGCTTTACCACGGCGGTGCTGCTGGGCTTCCTGCCCGCCGCCCTCATCGGCGTTGTCGCCTACAAGAACATCAAGGCGCTGCTGGAGAATCCGTGGGGCGTCGCGTGGGCGCTGGTCATCGGCGGCATCCTCATCCTGATCATCGAGCGCATGGTGAAGAAGGTGTGCTTCCACCGGGTGGAGGATTTCACGCCCGGCCTCGCCCTGCGCATCGGCCTCGTCCAGTGTCTCGCCATGGTGCCGGGCGTCTCCCGCTCGGGCGCAACCATCATGGGCTCGCTGCTCATGGGCGTGGACCGCAAGGCCGCGGCGGAATTCTCCTTCTTCCTCGCCGTGCCCACCATGCTCGGCGCGACGGTCTATGACCTCTACAAGCAGTGGGACGTGCTGAACTTCGATCAGGGCGCGTCCATCGCCATTGGCTTCGTCGTCGCCTTCATCTCGGCGCTGGTTGTGGTCCGCTCGCTGGTGAACTTCGTCGGCAAGCACGGCTTCGCCCCCTTCGCCTGGTACCGAATCGTCATCGGCAGCCTTGCGCTCGGCCTGCTGGCGCTCGGGTATTGAGCCTGGCAGAAAATAGGTCCGATTTGAGACTATATGGTTCCGGGGTGGTGCAGAACCACCCGGGACCGGAGTCGAAACTAGAGGTGGATCACAAAATAATTTCTTTTTAGGTCAATAATGCTGACCTAAATCGCATTTTTCGCTTTATCGCGGTTTTCGATTTCTGTAATCAAGCAATCACCTGTCCCGGCGGCAGCGCCGGGCGACCTTTTATTGCTTGTGAGAAACGGGAGTCGCACAATGGCCAAATCCAAAATGCTGCAGTTCGTCAGCATCGGACAGGCTTACCCGGTCAAACGGTCCGCAACCGAGCGCCGTGGCGACTTCAACGAGATTTACGCAAGCTACGCGGCAGAGAAGGCCACCGAGCAGGCCTCGCGCTGCTCCCAGTGCGGCGTTCCGTTCTGCGCGGTCAACTGCCCGCTGCACAACAATATCCCTGACTGGCTGAAGCTCACCGCCGAGGGCCGCCTCGAGGAAGCCTACGAGGTCTCCTCGGCCACCTCGTCCATGCCGGAGATCTGCGGCCGCATCTGCCCGCAGGACCGCCTGTGCGAAGGCAACTGCGTCATCGAGAAGGGCTTCGATGCCGTCACCATCGGCTCGGTCGAGAAGTACATCACCGATACCGCCTGGGATAACGGCTGGGTCAAGCCGCTCGTCCCGCTGGCGGATCGCTCCTCCCAGTCCGTCGCCATCATCGGCGCAGGGCCAGCGGGCCTGACCGCTGCCGAGCAGCTGCGCCTGAAGGGCTACGAGGTTCACGTCTATGACCGGCACGATCGCGCCGGCGGCCTCCTGATGTACGGCATCCCGGGCTTCAAGCTGGAGAAGGACGTGGTGCAGCGCCGCACCCAGCGTCTGGCGGACGGCGGCGTCGTCTTCCACACCAGCTTCGAGGTCGGCAAGGACGCAACGCTCGACCAGCTGCGCGAAAAGCATGACGCCGTGCTCATCGCCACCGGCGTCTACAAGGGCCGTGACCTGCGCGGCCCCGGCGCGGGCCTTGAGGGCATCGTCCCGGCGCTCGAGTACCTGACCGCCTCCAACCGCCTGTCGCTGGGCGACACCGTGGCGGACTTCGAGAGCGGCAAGCTGAACGCCGCCGGCAAGAACGTCGTCGTCATCGGCGGCGGCGACACTGCCATGGACTGCGTGCGCACCGCCATCCGCCAGGGTGCCAAGTCGGTGAAGTGCCTCTACCGCCGTGACCGCGAGAACATGCCCGGCTCGGTGCGCGAGGTGAAGAACGCGGAAGAAGAGGGCGTCGAGTTCGTGTGGCTGGCCGCTCCCGAAGCCTTCCATGGCGAGGGCAAGGTGGAAGCCGTTCAGGCCTACCGCATGCGCCTCGGCACGCCGGACGCCACCGGCCGCCGCATGCCGGAGCCCGAGCCGGACTCCTCCTTCCGTCTGGAGGCCGATCTGGTCATCAAGGCGCTGGGCTTCGAGCCGGAGGAACTGCCGGTTCTGTTCAGCGCGCCGGAGCTGGGCGTCACCCGCTGGGGCACCATCCGCGTCAATCACCAGACCCAGATGACCAATCTGGACGGCGTGTTCGCCGCTGGTGACATCGTGCGCGGCGCCAGCCTCGTGGTGTGGGGCATTCGCGATGGCCGCGATGCCGCCCGCAGCATGCACGAGTATCTGGCGGCGCAGGTCGCAGCAAAAGCCGCCTGATCCCGGCGAGCAAGGCCTAAGAAGATTTCAGCGCACAGGAGCGCCACATGACCGAACAGACCAATATCGTTGCCCAGATGGAAGCCGAGCGTGAGCGGCTGGAGCGCGTGGGCCTCTATCGCAAGGACGAAGAGCACGATGCCTGCGGCGTCGGCGTCGTCGCCGCGGTGGACGGCAAGCCGTCCCGCCGGGTCGTCACCGCCGCCATCGACGCGCTGAAGGCCGTGTGGCACCGCGGCGCGGTGGATGCTGACGGCAAGACCGGCGACGGCGCGGGCATCCATCTGGAGCTGCCGCGCGTCTTCTTCGAGCAGCACATCGAGAACACCGGTCACACGCCGCGCCCCGGCCACTTCGCCGTCGGCATGATCTTCCTGCCGCGCGCCAACATGGGCGATCAGGAAACCTGCCGCCAGATCGTCGAGTCTGAGATCATCGACTTCGGCTACGGCATCTACGGCTGGCGTCAGGTGCCGGTGAACACCTCGGTCATCGGCCAGAAGGCCGCGCTGTCCCGCCCGGAGATCGAGCAGATCCTCATCTACTCCGAGCGTGACGACGAAGATCAGGCGACCTTCGAGCGTCAGCTGTACCTGATCCGCCGCCGCATCGAGAAGAAGATCGTCGCGGCCCAGATCAGCGGCTTCTACGTCTGCTCGCTGTCCAGCCGCTCGATCATCTACAAGGGTCTGTTCCTGGCCGAAGAGCTGTCGGTGTTCTACCCGGACCTGACGGACGACCGCTTCGTGTCGCGCTTCGCCATCTATCACCAGCGCTATTCCACCAACACCTTCCCGCAATGGTGGCTGGCCCAGCCGTTCCGCATGGTCGCCCACAACGGCGAGATCAACACCATCCGCGGCAACTCCAACTGGATGAAGTCGCACGAGATCCGCATGGCGTCGCTCGCCTTCGGTGAATACTCGGAAGACATCAAGCCGGTCATCCCCTCGGGCGCGTCAGACACCGCAGCGTTCGACGCGGTGTTCGAGGCCATCGTGCGCGCCGGCCGCGATGCCCCGACGGCCAAGCTGATGATGGTGCCGGAGGCATGGTCCAACAAGCCGTCCATGCCCGAGCCGCACCGCGAGATGTACGCCTTCTTCAACTCGGTGATGGAGCCGTGGGACGGCCCCGCCGCGCTCGCCATGACCGATGGCCGCTGGGTCGTCACCGGCGTTGACCGCAACGCGCTGCGCCCCATGCGCTACACCCTCACCACCGATGGCCTGCTCATCGCCGGTTCGGAAGCGGGCATGGTGCTGGTGCCGGAAGTCGCCGTGAAGGAGAAGGGCCGCCTCGGGCCGGGCCAGATGGTCGCCGTCGATCTCGACGAAGGCAAGCTCTACCACGATGCCGCCATCAAGGACCGCATCGCCTCCGAGCAGCCCTATGCGGACTGGGTGAAGGGCTTCTCCACCATGGCGGACCTGCGCCCCGAAGGCGGCAGCGAGCCCGTGCAGCTGGAGCGCGAGCAGCTGCGCCAGCGTCAGGTGGCCGCCGGCCTCACGCTGGAGGATCTGGAGCTGATCCTGCATCCGCTGGTCGAAGACGCCAAGGAAGCCATCGGCTCGATGGGCGATGACACGCCGCTGGCCGTCATCTCCGACAACCCGCGCTGCCTCAGCCACTTCTTCCGCCAGAACTTCTCCCAGGTCACCAACCCGCCGATCGACAGCTTGCGCGAAGGCGGCGTGATGAGCCTGAAGACCCGCTTCGGCAACTTCGCGAACGTTTTGGACCGCGATGCGCGCCAGCCGGACGTGATGGTGCTGGACAGCCCGGTCATCACCAATGGCGAATGGGATGCCCTGCTCGCCCACTTCGGCGACAACGCCCAGGTCATCGACTGCACCTTCCCCTACGGCTCCGGGCCGGAAGGGCTGAAGGAGTCCATCGCCCGCATCCGTGCCGAGGCGGAGCGCGCCGTGCGCTCGGGCAAGAGCCAGCTGTTCCTGACGGACGAAGGCGTCTCGAAGGACCGCGTCGCCTTGCCGATGATCCTTGCGGCGGCCGGGGTTCACACCAGCCTCGTCCGCAAGGGCCTGCGCACCTTCGCCTCCATCAACGTGCGCTCGGCCGAGTGCCTGGACACCCACTATTTCGCGGTGCTGATCGGCGTCGGTTCCACCACGGTGAACGCCTACCTGGCGCAGGAAGCCATCGCGGACCGGCACAAGCGCGGCCTGTTCGGCAAGATCGGCTATGAGGAAGGCGTCGCCAACTTCCGCAAGGCCATCAATGACGGCCTGCTCAAGATCATGGCCAAGATGGGCATCGCGGTCGTGTCGTCCTATCGCGGCGGCTACAACTTCGAGGCCGTCGGCCTGTCCCGCGCGCTGGTCAACGAGTTCTTCCCCGGCATGCCGACGAAGATCTCGGGCATGGGCCTCACCTCCATCTACCGCAACGTCACCGAGAAGCACGAGAAGGCGTTCAACGAAGACGTCGTGACCCTGCCGGTCGGCGGCCTCTACCGCTACCGCGCCGGCGGCGAGCTGCATGCCTATCAGGGCCAGCTCATCCACCTGCTGCAAACGGCGGTGGCGACGGACAGCTACCAGACCTACCTCCAGTTCTCGCGCGGCGTGCGCGATCTCCCGCCGATCGCCCTGCGCGACCTGCTGGAGTTCAACTGGGCAAAGGACACGCTGCCGCTGGAGGAGGTGGAATCCATCACCGAAATCCGCAAGCGCTTCATCACCCCGGGCATGTCGCTGGGCGCGCTGTCTCCTGAAGCGCACGAGACGCTGACCATCGCCATGAACCGCATCGGCGCGAAGTCGGTGTCGGGCGAGGGCGGTGAGGATGCCGTCCGCTACAAGCCCTACGGCAATGGCGACAACGCCAACTCGCCCATCAAGCAGGTGGCCTCGGGCCGCTTCGGCGTTACCGCCGAATACCTGAATGCCTGCGAGGAGCTGGAAATCAAGGTCGCACAGGGCGCAAAGCCCGGCGAAGGCGGCCAGCTTCCGGGCTTCAAGGTCACCGAGATGATCGCCCGCCTGCGTCACTCGACGCCGGGCGTCACCCTCATCTCGCCGCCGCCGCACCACGACATCTACTCGATCGAGGACCTGGCCCAGCTCATCTATGACCTGAAGCAGATCAACCCGGATGCGCGGGTGTGCGTGAAGCTGGTCTCCTCGGCCGGCATCGGCACCGTCGCGGCGGGCGTCGCCAAGGCGCACGCTGACGCCATCCTCATCTCCGGCCACGTCGGCGGCACCGGCGCGTCTCCGCAGACCTCCATCAAGTATGCGGGCACGCCGTGGGAAATGGGCCTGTCGGAGGTCAATCAGGTGCTTACCCTGAACGGCCTGCGCCACCGGGTGAAGCTGCGCACGGACGGCGGCCTCAAGACCGGCCGTGACATCGTGATCGCCGCCATCCTCGGCGCCGAAGAGTTCGGCATCGGCACCCTGTCGCTGGTGGCTCTGGGCTGCATCATGGTGCGCCAGTGCCAGTCCAACACCTGCCCGGTCGGCGTCTGCGTGCAGGACGAGGCGCTGCGGAAGAAGTACGAGGGCACGCCCGAGAAGGTGGTCAACCTGTTCAGCTTCATCGCCGAGGAAGTCCGCGAGATCCTCGCCCGCCTCGGCGTGCGCTCGCTGAACGAGGTGGTCGGCCGGACCGAGCTGCTGCGTCAGATCAGCCGCGGTGCAGAGCACCTCGACGATCTCGACCTCAACCCGATCCTCGCCAAGGCAGATGCCCCGCAGGAGCTGCGCCGCTTCAACATCCCGACCTACCGCAACCCGGTGCCGGACAGCCTGGACGCCCAGATGCTGGCCGATGCCCAGGCGGTGTTCGAGCGCGGCGAGAAGATGCAGCTCACCTACACGGCCCGCAACACCATGCGCGCCATCGGCACCCGCTTCTCCTCGGCCATCGTGCGCAAGTTCGGCATGACCGGCCTCCAGCCCGGCCACGTGACCGTGCGCCTGCGCGGCACATGCGGCCAGTCGCTCGGCGCGTTCGCGGTGCAGGGCCTGAAGCTGGAAGTGTTCGGCGATGCCAACGACTACGTCGGCAAGGGCCTGTCGGGCGCAACCATCGTCGTCCGTCCCACCGTCTCCAGCACGCTGGAGTCGCAGGACAACACCATCATCGGCAACACCGTCCTCTACGGTGCCACCAGCGGCAAGCTGTTCGCCGCCGGTCAGGCCGGTGAGCGGTTCGCGGTCCGCAACTCGGGCGCAACCGTGGTGGTCGAGGGCTGCGGCGCCAACGGTCTGGAATACATGACCGGCGGCACGGCGGTGATCCTGGGCGGCGTCGGCGACAACTTCGCCGCGGGCATGACCGGCGGCATGGCCTTCGTGTTCGACCGCTTCGATGACTTCCATAACCGCGTGAACGACGAATCGGTCGTCTACCAGCGTCTGGCCTCCGGCCACTGGGAAGGCGTGCTGAAGGCGCTCATTGAGGAACATGCGGCCGAGACCGGCTCCAAGTGGGCGGCGGACATCCTCCACAACTGGGAGCGCGACCGCGCCCGGTTCTGGCAGGTCTGCCCGAAGGAGATGGTCAGCCGCATCGCCCATCCGCTGAACGACAATGAGGCGGCCCCGCTCAGCATTCCGGCTGAGTAACGGCCACCCGAAGGCACATCAGAAAGGGCGGGAGACGCACCGGCGCGGCTCCCGCCCTTTGCCGTATTATAAAGAATTGCGCGATAAGGAGGGGCGAGGCATTACGTACCCTTCCCGCCGCGCGAACGCGCGGCTATGTTGGACCCCCTATGTGGCGGATTTATCAATATACTCTTTGTCCATTCTCCCGGAAGGTTCGGCTGGCCCTTGCTGAGAAGGGCGTAAGCTTTGAACTTGTGGAGGAATTCCCGTGGCAGGGGCGTGACGGCTTCCTCGAGATCAGCCCGGCCGGGCAGACGCCGGTCGTCGTCTGGAAAGACAACGAGTGCGTGCTCTGCGACTCGACCGCCATCATCGAGTATTTCGAGGAAACGGTGCGGGAAAGCCCCGTGCTCGGCTCCGGTCCGCTGGAGCGGGCGGAGGTCCGCCGCGTCGTCTCCTGGTTCGACCAGAAGTTCTTCGCGGAAGTCGGCGTCATCCTGCTTCAGGAGCGCATGTACAACCGCCTCATTGCACAGCAGCCGCCCAATACCCATCTGCTGCGGCAGGCCCATCAGGCGATCGAGCACCATCTCGATTATATCGAGTATCTGCTGGACCACCGCCGCTGGCTGGGCGGGGCCACATTCAGCCTCGCTGACATGACCGCCGCCGCGCACATTTCCGTGGTAGATTATCTGGGCGCGATCGATTGGAAAACGCACGATCAGGCGAAGCAATGGTACTCGGCAATCAAGTCCCGCCCGAGCTTCCGACCGTTCCTGACCGAACGGATGCTCAACCTCGCGCCGCCGAGCTACTACGAGAAACTCGACTTCTGACCTCGGATCTCACCGCATCCCTGAAGGCCGAGGCCATCGCCGCCGGCTTCAGCGCCATCGGCATCGCGCCCGCTGACGCCTGCCCGGAAGCCTCCGCCCGCCTGCGCCAGTTCGTGGCCGAAGGCCGCCATGGCGACATGCTCTGGATGGAAGAGCGCCTCCACCACCGCGAAAGCCCGCAAGGCCTCTGGCCCGAGGTGCGCTCCGTCATCATGCTCGGCACCAGCTACGCCCCCCGGCTCGACCCGCTGCGCCATGCCGAGAACCCTGACATTGGCGTCGTCTCCGTCTATGCGCAGGGGTCTGACTACCACGATCTCATCAAGCGCCGCCTCAAGCAGGTCGCCCGCTGGTTCGTCGAGCGCACCGCCAAGCTCGGCACTCAGGCGGACGTGAAGGTGTTCGTCGACACCGCCCCCGTCATGGAAAAGCCGCTCGCCCGTGCCGCCGGTCTGGGCTGGCAGGGCAAGCACACCAATCTCGTCTCGCGAGAGCACGGGAGCTGGCTGTTTCTCGGGGCCATCTACACCACGGCGGAGCTGGAGTACGACCAGCCCCACGCGGACCGCTGCGGCCGCTGCACCGCCTGCCAGACCGCCTGCCCGACACAGGCCTTCCCCGCGCCCTACCAGTTGGATGCCCGCCGCTGCATCTCCTACCTCACCATCGAGAACAAGGGCCTCATCCCCACCGAATTCCGCAAGGCCATCGGCAACCGCATCTACGGGTGCGATGACTGCCTCGCCGTCTGTCCGTGGAACAAGTTTGCCGAGGCCGCGCAGGAGCTGGCCTTCGCCCCCCGCGCCGAACTCACCGCGCCCGCGCTCGCCGACCTCCTGCAACTGGACGACGCCGCCTTCCGCCAGGTCTTCTCCGGCTCCCCCATCAAGCGCGTCGGCCGCAACCGCTTCGTCCGCAACGCCCTCGTCGCCGCCGGCAACAGCGCCGCGCCCGCATTGCTGAGACAGATCCGCCCCCTGCTGGACGACCCCGAACCCGTCGTCCGCGCCACCGCCGTCTGGGCCTTCCGCCAACTCGCCGCCGCGCCCGACATCACGCAGGAACGCGAAAAACGCCTCCCCACCGAAACCGACCCCGACGTCGCCCGCGAGTGGGTGGCCTGACGGCTTTCTGGTTTTTCTGAAGGTTTGTTTCGCAGGGGACTCAGTCCCCTGCACCCCGTTCGTTTTCGGGCCGCGTTTCAGGCGCTCACTGGAAGGCGGAAGCTTTGCAGGACAGGGACTTTACAGGGCAGGGGAACAGGGCCGCACCCGGCCTTACCCATTCCCCAAACCCCTAACTCTCCAAACCCCTACCTCCTCCCCCCAGTCTCTGCGCCGCCGCTTCCGATATCTTGAATGATTGTAAGGAGCACTCGCGAAACAGGTCGAGCCGGGCGCGGCCCAGTTCTCCAGCTCCATCTCCCGAGCGCACGGAAACACGGCCCGTTCAAACGAACAGGGGGTTGCAGGGGGATTAAGATCCCCCTGCAAACAAACCTGAAATTCAAAAAAAAGCCGGGAAACCCCTCACGACACCTGCTGGGCGGTGCGTTCCTGTTCCAGGTCGCGCAGGCGGCGGGTGACGCAGTCACCGGCGCTGGCGTCCTTGCCGTCGATCATGCGGGCTTCCACGTGGCGGGCGGTGGCGGGTGCGCCGTCTGCCTCCGGGTAGAAGTACACGTCGAGGATGCAGGGGCTGCCGCCGAACTGCAGGTGGCGGGTATCGGCCTCGGCGCGGTCGAGGCTGGCGGAGCCGAACAGCGCGAGCACGGACTCGGGCGGCTTGCCGAGCACCTGCCCCAGCGGCGGGTCCGCCTGAATGGCGGCGGCGTCCTCCGCGGGCTGCGCGGGGGCGGCGGGCGCGGTGGCCGGGCGGGTGCTGGTGGCGGTCGTGGTCGGGGTACAGGCGGCCAGCAGCGGCAGGGCCAGCAGCCACAGATAACGTCTTCTAGTCATGGGTGGGGCCGGTCTCCGGAAGCGGGGCGTCGCCGCGCACGCGGTGGAAGGTGTGGGTGGCCATGGCCGCGCCCATCAGCGGGGCGAACAGGTTCACAACGGGCACAAGGAACAGCAGCGCGGTCACCAGCCCCACCTGCAGGATCGGCCAGCCGTTGCGGGAGCGGAACTCCTCCCGCGCCTTGGCGTCGAGGTGGCGGATCGTCACCATCTCGATCATGTCCCGCCCCAGAAGCGCGCTGTTGATCGCCATGAACAGAAGGAAGGGGCCGATCGCGGTGAACAGCAGGAAGATGTAGAGCGGCAGCGCCAGCAGGTTGTAGCCCACCAGCCGCAGGAAGGAGCGCACGCCAAGCCACACGTTCTCCATCAGGCTGGGGGCGCGGGGCGCGCGGGCGGCGGGGTAGTGCCGGTCTTCCACCGCATCCACCACGCTGTCGAGGAACAGCGCCATGATGCCGGTGGCAACGGCGGGAAACAGGAAGTAGAGCGCGGCCAGCAGGCCGAGGATGGCCAGCGCGTTGTCCATCCACACCCAGATGCGGGCCAGCCAGTCCGGCCAGCCGGTGGTGGAGAGGGAGGCAAGCCCCGTGTTCGAGCCCCACCACATCAGGCCGAACAGCACCAGCGCCAGCGCGGTGGCGGCGAAGAACACCCGCAGGAACCGTTTGTCCGGAAGCTGGGCAGCAGCAAGGGTGAAGGCGCGAAGCATAAGCTATAGGGATGACCCAGCGCAGCGCTGCCGTCAACAGTTGCCCGCGGCCCGTCCTGCCGTTACCCAGAGGGAAGAAACGCCTCACCGAATCTGAAAGGACCAGCGTGACCGACCGCCTTCATGTGCTCGCCATCGGGAATGCCATCGTCGATGTGCTGGCCCGGACCGAAGACGCCTTCCTTGCCGACAACGGCATGACCAAGGGCGCGATGCAGCTCATCAACGAAACCGAGGCCGAGGCGATCTACGCCAAGATGGGCCCCGCCACCGAGATCAGCGGCGGCGCGGCGGCCAATACGGCGGCGGGCCTTGCCGCGCTGGGCTCGAACGTCGGCTTCATCGGCCGCGTCCGCAACGATCAGCTGGGCGAGGTCTTCACCCATGACATCCGCGCCCAGGGCGTGGAATACAAGACCACCCCGGCAACGGACGGTCTGGCAACGGCGCGCTGCTTCATCTTCATCACGCCGGACGGCCAGCGCACCATGAACACCTTCCTCGGTGCCTCCACCCGCCTGACCTCCGCCGACCTGAACGCCGAGCAGATCCAGCGCGCGAACGTCATCTATGTCGAGGGCTACCTGTGGGATGCGCCCGAGGCCAAGCAGGCGATCCTCGATGCCGTCGCCATCGCGAAGGCGTCCGGCAACAAGGTGGCCTTCACCCTGTCCGACAGCTTCTGCGTCGACCGCCACCGCGCCGAATTCCTCGAACTGGTCCGCAACCACGTGGACATCCTCTTCGCCAACGAGGCGGAGATCAAATCCCTCTACGAAACCGAGGACCTGGAAGCCGCCGCCGCGCAGGCCGCAAAGGACTGCCTCGTCACCGCCGTCACCCTCTCCGAGAAGGGCGCATGGGTTCTGAACGGGGCCGAACGCCACGCCGTCCCCGCCATCCCCGGCGTCAAGGTGCTGGACACCACCGGCGCGGGCGACCTCTTCGCCGCCGGCTTCCTCCACGGCTACACCACGGGCCGTCCGCTCGCCGACTGCGCCACCATGGGCTGCATCGCCGCTGGCGAAGTCATCAGCCACGTCGGTGCCCGCCCGGAGGCCGACCTGAAGGCACTGGTGGCATCCCGTCTGGGGTGAACATTCTGGTTTTAAGGGGTCTTTGCAGGGGACTCGGTCCCCTGCACCCCGTTCGTTTTCAGGGCCGTGTCCTTGCACAGAGGGCGCGGCCTTTGTCTTTTCCCGAAAGTTTGGCCGGGCCGAACCACGTCCCCGGTTCGGGAGCCTTCCCCCTCCGGCTCGCCTCCCATGCTCGTATCACTTTGAATGATTTTAAGGAGCAGTCGCTCCGATCAGGGCAGGGCGCGGCCCTGTCATTCCCTGTCAACTTACCCCCGATCTCCAGCGAACGCTTGAACCACGGCCCTTGCATTACGAATAGGGGGTGCAGGGGGTTATAGACCCCCTGCAAAGAGAAGCTTTCCGAAACTCGGAGCCCCCAAAAGAAAAGGCCGGTGTGTTTCCACGCCGGCCTTTCCCGTTCAGTACGTTTCAGCGCGTCCAGCGCGCGGCTCAGGCGGCTTCGTTGGCTGAAGCGCCTTCCCGCAGCGGGCTGCGGCGGTAGCCGTAGAGCGCGTAGACGACCGCGCCGATGGCGACCCATGCGAAGAAGCGTTCGATGGTGTGGATCGGCAGGCTGATGAACAGGTACACGCAGCCGATCACCGAGCCGCCGCCCACGAGCCACACGGTCGGGCAGCGGAACGGACGGTGACGGTCCGGCTGGGTGTAGCGCAGCACGATCACGCCGATCGACACGCAGATGAAGGCGAACAGCGTGCCGGTGTTGGACAGCTCCGCGATTTCGTCCACCCGGAAGAAGCCGGCCACGCTTGCCACGAACACGCAGGTGATCATGGTGACGATGTGCGGCGTTTTGAACTTCGGGTGCACCTGGGCGAAGAAGTCCGGCAGCATGCGATCACGCGCCATCACGAAGAAGATGCGGGTCTGGCCGAACAGCATCATCAGGATCACGGTCGGCATGGCGACGATGGCGGCCACGCCCAGCAGCTGTGCCACGCTGGTATAGCCCAGCACGCGCAGCACGTGGGCCAGCGGCTCGGTGTTGCCGATGAGCTGCTGCCACGGCAGGGCGCCCACGGCGCCGGCGGTCACCAGCACGTAGAACAGGGTGCAGACCACCAGCGAGGCGATGAGGCCGATGGGCACGTTGCGGTTCGGGTCCTTGGTTTCCTCGGCGGCGGTCGAGACCGCGTCGAAGCCCACGTAGGCGAAGAAGATCAGCGCCGCGGCGGCCATCACGCCCGAGAAGCCCATGGGCATGAACGGCTGGAAGTTCTCCGGCTCGATATGCGGACCGGCCAGCACGATGAACGCCACCAGCGCGATGATCTTGATGGTGACCAGCAGCGCGTTGACGAAGGCGCTCTCACGGGTGCCGACGATCAGCAGCGCGCTGACGACCACGGTGATGAACACGGCCGGCAGGTTGATGATGCCGCCCGCGTGCGGGCCGACGGTGAGCGCCTGTGGCAGCCCCATTCCGATGGAATTGAGGAAGCCCACGGCATAGCCGGACCACCCGACGGCCACGGCGGCCGCGGCCACCGCATATTCAAGGATGAGACACCATCCCACCAGCCAGGCGACGATCTCGCCCAGCACGGCGTAGGAGTAGGTGTAGGCGCTGCCTGCCACAGGCACCATGGACGCCAGTTCAGAGTAGGCCAGCGCGGCGAAACCGCAGACCGTGCCTGCGATGATGAAGGACAGCATCAGGCCGGGACCGGCGCGTTCAGCGCCCACGGCCGTCAGTACGAAGATGCCGGTGCCGATGATTGCACCAATTCCAAGCATGGTGAGCTGGAATGCGCCGAGCGATCGGTGCAGGCTCTTGCGGCCCGCGCCCTCGATGATCTGCTCGAGCGGTTTGACCCGCCAGTTCATGTTTCCGTCTCCTCCCCGGAGGGGGTTGTTGCTTAGTCTGTTTTGTGGACCCCAAGCTAACGAGGACAGCGACGGCGTAAAGACACAAAATTTCAACATTCGTCAGGAGGGGTCTAAAAAAGTCCCCGCCTGACGGTTATTCCGGATGTGAAAAGTCCTTGGGAAGTTCTGGGAAAGCCGCGCGTCTTCGGGGCAGGGAGCAACGCCTCCTGCCATCGTGAAAGTACGACTACGCAAACCGCGCTAGCTTCAGGAGATCTTGCTGGCCAGCATGGGGCCGAGCGGTGCGCCGGCAAAGATGTGCACGTGCAGGTGCGGCACTTCCTGGTGGGAATTGGTGCCCGCGTTGGCGAGGATGCGGTAGCCGCCCTCCACCAGTTCCAGTTCCTCGGCCACCTTGCCCACGGCGCGGAAGAAGCCGGTCACCAGCGTGTCCGGGGCCTTGGCGGTGAAGTCCGCCATGGAGACGTATTCGCCCTTCGGGATCACCAGCACATGAACCGGGGCCTGCGGGTTGATGTCGTGGAAGGCGAGGGCGAAGTCGTCCTCATAGACCTTCTTGCACGGAATCTCGCCGCGCAGAATGCGGGCGAAGATGTTGCTGGTGTCGTAGGGCGCGCGTGCATCAACCGCCATGATCAATCATCCCTTCCTGTCAGGCCTTCCGGCTGGCTTTCTCAACAAGACCCGACGTGCCCTTCCGGCGCTCAAGCTCGGCGGCCACGTCTTCGGGGGAAATGTCGCAGTCCGCCCACAGCACGGCAAGGTGGAAGAGCAGGTCGGCGGACTCGGAAATCACCTCGTCCCGGCTGCCGCCCACGGCCGCCAGTGCGGTCTCCAGCCCTTCCTCGCCCACTTTCTGCGCGATCTTGGCGCGGCCCTTGGCGTAGAGTTTCGCCACGTAGCTGCTGTCCGGGCTTGCCCCCTTGCGCGCCATGGCGGTGGCGTACAGCTCGGCGAGGAAGTCTGGCGTCGTCGTCATGTCGTGATCCGTACCGGAATGCCGGCGGCGGCCATGTGCGCCTTGGCCTGCTGCACGGTGTAGGTGCCGAAGTGGAAGATGGAGGCCGCCAGCACCGCGCTCGCGCCGCCTTCCACCACGCCGTCCACCAGATGGTCCAGCGTGCCGACGCCGCCCGAGGCGATCACCGGCACCGGCACGGCGTCAGAGACGGCGCGTACCAGCCTGTTGTCGAAGCCGCTCTTGGTGCCGTCCTTGTCCATCGAGGTCAGCAGGATCTCGCCCGCCCCCAGCGATGCCACCTGACGGGCGAAGTCCACCGCATTGATGCCGGTCGGCTTGCGCCCGCCGTGGGTGAAGATCTCCCAGTGGTCTTCCACGCGCTTGGCGTCCACAGCCACCACGATGCACTGGCTGCCGAACTGCTCGGCCAGTTCCTTCACCAGCTCCGGCCGGTTGACGGCGGCGGTGTTGATGGAAACCTTGTCCGCGCCCGCCAGCAGCAGGCGGCGAACGTCCTCCGCTGTGCGCACGCCGCCGCCCACGGTCAGCGGCATGAAGCAGGCCTCCGCCGTGCGGGCCACCACGTCCAGCAGAATGCCCCGGTTGTCGGAAGACGCCGTAATATCGAGGAAGCACAGCTCGTCCGCGCCGGCGGCGTCATAGACCTTGGCCTGCTCCACCGGATCGCCCGCGTCGATGAGGTCGACGAACTGCACGCCCTTCACGACGCGCCCGTCCTTCACGTCAAGGCAGGGAATGATGCGCTTGGTCAGCATGGTTATGCCGCCTTCGCCAGCGCCAGGGCGTCTTCCAGCTTCAGGCGGCCGTCATAGATCGCCCGGCCGGTGATCACGCCTTCCAGCTTGCCCTTGGTGGTGCCCGCCGCCTTCACCAGCGCCTCGATGTCCGAGATGTCGGCGACGCCGCCGGAGGCGATCACCGGCAGGGTGGTCTCCTCGGCCAGCTTCACGGTCGCCTCGAGGTTCACGCCCTTCAGCAACCCGTCCCGGCCCACGTCGGTGAACAGCACGGCGGCAACGCCTGCGTCCTCGAAGCGGTTGGCCAGCTCGGCAATGGTCACGTCGGAAACCGCGGCCCAGCCGTCGGTTGCTACCATGCCGTCCTTGGCGTCCACCGCCACCACGATCTGGTTCGGATACTTCCTTGCGGCCTGCTTCACCAGCTCCGGGTTCTTCAGCGCCGCCGTGCCGATGACGACGCGCGAGACGCCCAGCCCCAGCCAGCGCTCGATGCCGTCCATGTCACGGATGCCGCCGCCCACCTGCGTCTTGCCGGTGAAGGTGCCGAGGATGGCTTCCACCGCCGCCGCGTTCACCGCATGGCCCGCGAACGCGCCGTCCAGATCCACGATATGCAGCCACTGTGCGCCCGCCTTGGCGAAGTCGGCGGCGGGTACGGTCGGGTCGTTGGCGAACACGGTCGCCTGATCCATCAGCCCCTCGCGCAGGCGAACGACTTGCCCGCCCTTGAGGTCGATGGCCGGGAAAATGCGGAAAGCGGATACGCTCATGGACGCCACTCCAGAAAGGCACTGAGCAGGCCAAGGCCATAGGCCTGGCTCTTCTCGGGGTGGAACTGGGTTCCGATAATGGTGTCGCGGCCCACAAGGGCCACAACCTGCCCGCCGTACTCGGTGCGGCCCAGCACGTGGGCCTCCTCGGCGGCGCGGTAGTGATAGCTGTGCACGAAGTAGGCAAAGCCGTTGTCGGGCAGCTTGCCGAATACCGGGTGGCTCCGGCCGCCGTCGGTCAGCGTCACCGTATTCCAGCCCATGTGCGGAATCTTCAGGCTGGCGTCGTCCGGCTCAAGCCGCACCACGTCGCCGCCAATCCAGTCCAGCCCCTTGTGCGCGCCGTGCTCCAGCCCGCGCGTCGCCAGAAGCTGCATGCCGACGCAAATGCCGAGGAACGGGCGGCCCTTCTCGTGGGTGGCTTCCTGCAGCGCCTCCACAAGGCCGGGGATGGCATGGAGCGCCGTGGTGCACTGGCCATAAGCGCCCACACCCGGCAGCACGATGCGGTCAGCGCCCGCAATGGCGTCCGGATCGCCGGAAATCTTCACCTGCGTCTCCAGCCCCAGATCGCCTGCCGCCCGCTCGAACGCCTTGGCGGCGGAGCGCAGGTTGCCGGAGCCGTAATCGATCAGAACAAGGGTCTCAGCCACGCGCCCGTTTCTCCTGTGGGGGTCAGCCAATTGCCATCAAAGCGTGCCGCCCAGCGTGCCCTTGGTGGAGGGAACGCTGTCGGACTTGCGCGGATCGATCTCCACCGCCTTGCGCAGCGCGCGGGCGAGGGCCTTGAAGCTGCTCTCGATCATGTGGTGGTTGTTGATGCCGTACAGGTTCTCCACGTGCAGGGTGATGCCTGCCGCAAAGGCAAAAGCCTGAAACCACTCGCGGAACAGTTCGGTGTCGAAGTCGCCCAGCTTGTCGCGGGTGAACTCCACCTTCCAGATCAGGTACGGGCGGCCCGAGATGTCCAGCGCCACGCGGGTCAGCGTCTCGTCCATCGGAATGAGCGCGTCCCCATAACGGGTGATGCCCTTCATGCCGCCGATGGCCTTGGCGAACGCCTGACCGATGGCAATGCCGCTGTCTTCAACCGTGTGGTGGAAGTCGATGTGGGTGTCGCCCTTGGCCTCGACCGTCAGGTCGATGAGCGAATGGCGCGAGAGCTGCTCCAGCATATGATCGAGAAACCCGATACCGGTCGAAACCGTGTACTGACCGGTGCCATCCAGGTTCAAAGAAACCCGGATCTCGGTCTCGTTGGTCTTACGTTCAATAGTTGCTGTACGCATCGCCTTGCTCCTTGCTTGGGGGCTATAGCGACTCTCACGCCATACGCCAAATCTTTCTGGCTTTGCTCTGGAGCTGTAATAAAATTGCCCGGCTTGCGTGCAGGCGAGGCGGTGCTTTGCCAGTGTGCGGCGGGGGTGCGCCGGGGGCTTTTCAGTCCCGGTTGCAGTTCCCATATCGGCCTTGCAAACGCTTCACCGTATTTTCTCTCTCGCTTTTCCAGAGGAGTTTCCCCTTGTCCCAACAGCCCAGCCCGTTCGATGCCTCGCAGTGGCACGGCACCACCATCCTGGCCGTGCGCAAGGGGAATTCCGTCGTCATCGCCGGTGACGGGCAGGTCTCCCTCGGCCAGACCGTCATCAAGAGCAACGCCCGCAAGGTGCGCCGCATTGGCGACGGCTCGGTCATCGCGGGCTTCGCCGGCGCCACCGCGGATGCCTTCACCCTGTTCGAGCGTCTGGAGCAGAAGCTGGAGCGCTTCCCCGGTCAGCTCACCCGCGCGGCGGTGGAACTGGCCAAGGACTGGCGCACCGATCGCTACCTGCGCCGCCTCGAGGCCATGATGGCGGTGGCGGACAAGAACGTCAGCCTCGTCATCACCGGCAACGGCGACGTGCTGGAGCCGACGGACAACGTGATCGGCATCGGCTCGGGCGGCAACTACGCCCTGGCGGCCGCACGCGCGCTGGTGGACATGGACATGGACCCCGAGGCCATCGTGAGAAAGGCCATGGCCATCGCGGCGGACATCTGCGTCTACACCAACGGCAACCTGACCATTGAGAAGATTGAGGGTTAAACCATGTACGAATCCAGCAACACGCCCCAGTCCGGCAATGGTTTTGGTGGCAACGGTGCCGGCGGCAGCGGGTCGGCGTCCGGCGGCACGGAAGCCCGCGCCATGGCGGAGCTGACCCCCAGGCAGATCGTGGCGGAGCTTGACCGCTACATCATCGGCCAGAAGGACGCGAAGAAGGCCGTGGCCATCGCGCTGCGCAACCGCTGGCGGCGTCAGCAGCTGCACCCTGACCTGCGCGACGAGGTGAGCCCTAAGAACATCCTCATGATCGGGCCGACCGGCTGCGGCAAGACCGAGATCAGCCGCCGCCTCGCCAAGCTGGCCAACGCGCCCTTCCTCAAGATCGAGGCGACCAAGTTTACCGAAGTCGGCTACGTCGGCCGGGACGTGGACTCGATCATCCGCGATCTGGTGGAAGAAGCCATCCGCCTGGTGAAGGAAACCCGCCGCTCCGGCGTGCGCGAAGCCGCCGAGAAGGCCGCCGAGGAGCGCCTCTTGGATGCGCTGGTCGGCAAGGATGCGTCGTCGGCCACCCGTGAGCGCTTCCGCGAGATGGGCCGCGCCGGTCAGCTGAACGAGAAGGAAGTCGAGCTGGAGGTTTCCGACACCGGCGCGGGCATGCCCACGTTCGACATTCCCGGCATGCCCGGCACGTCCGTCGGCATGATCAACCTGGGCGACATGCTCGGCAAGGCCCTCGGACCCCGCACCAAGCGCCGCAAGATGACCGTCAACCAGGCGTGGGACGTGCTGATCGCCGAGGAATCGGACAAGCGGCTCGATCAGGAAGAGATCACCCGCGAGGCCATCCGCACCACCGAGCAGAACGGCATCGTCTTCCTCGATGAGGTGGACAAGATCGCCGTCTCCAACGTGCAGGGCGGCTCGGTCAGCCGCGAGGGCGTGCAGCGCGACCTGCTGCCGCTGATCGAGGGCACCACCATCGCCACCAAGTACGGCCCGGTGAAGACGGATCACATCCTCTTCATCGCCAGCGGCGCGTTCCACGTCGCCAAGCCGTCCGACCTGCTGCCCGAGCTTCAGGGCCGCCTGCCGATCCGCGTCGAGCTGAAGGGCCTGACGAAGGACGACTTCCGCCGCATCCTCACCGAGCCCACCAACTCGCTCATCCGCCAGTACCGCGAGCTGCTGGCCACCGAGCAGGTGACGCTGGACTTCACGGACGACGGCATCGACGCCATCGCCCGCATCGCCTTCGAGGTGAACGACTCGGTTGAGAACATCGGCGCCCGCCGCCTGCAAACGGTGATGGAACGCCTGCTGGAGGAAATCAGCTTCGACGCCACCGAAAAGCCCGGCGAGACCATCGCCATCAACGGCTCCTACGTCGAAGGCCAGCTCTCCGGCCTCGCCAGCAACACCGACCTCAGCCGGTTCATTCTCTAACAACCGGCCCCTTGCAGCTTCGCTTTCCCGCAGGAGGG
>NZ_DATBUP010000144.1:0-72726 GCF_036515995.1 Pedomonas sp.
GCCATAGCGCCTGTGCCCCACCCGATCCCATCTCGAACTCGGCCGTGAAACCAGGCAGCGCCCATGGTACTAACGCTTAAGCGTTGGGAGAGTCGGACGCCGCCAGGCTCAGAAGAAGGCTTCACACAAACCCGTTCACAAGCTCACAAGACCCCTGTCTGCTTTGCCCCAGAGGGCCAATCACACAGCACCAGTTCATCGCGGGGTGGAGCAGCCCGGTAGCTCGTCAGGCTCATAACCTGAAGGTCGTCGGTTCAAATCCGGCCCCCGCAACCAAATACACCAAAGCCCCCTTCATGGGGGCTTTGGTGTATCTGGCTGTGTAGGTCTGTGAATGACCCGACCGTTCGGCCGGAGGGAGGGCAAAAGGCCCGACCGAAGGCAACGCGAAGGCCTCGCAGAGGCCAAGCGGTCAATCCGACCCCCGCAACCCAAACACACCAAAGCCAGCCCCAAGGGCTGGCTTTTGGCGTCTGAGGGGCGCTCGGGTCTCGATTAAGTGCTGACCGTTGGGACCGAGTTCCGCATAATCCCAGCAGCGCCGCACTTACTGAAAATCTTAACGGGCCCTAATTCACGGTGACGCCACGTTCTAACCGACGCTGCTGTGCATCAATCCGCCTGCGGTCTTGATTAAATCAAGCTGGCTGCTCTGCCTTACGTCTCGCGCTCAACGGGAGAACGATTCCCGGATTGGGTTTGGCACTTGGCGAAATGGTCCGCATCACACTCAGGCTGGCTGCAAATGTGTGGCCACACTCGACGTCAGAGCATTGATAATGAATTTCCCGGTAGAGCGCGGTTACGGCGCGGCTCGTTCTGGCAGCGGCCGGGGCTGTGCAGTGAGGGCACTGCATTGCCGGAAGGCGGGGGGCTTTTCGCAACTGATGCATCGAACTTACTCCGTCGGTCAAAATCTGAAAGCTGATTTCTGCCTCTCGGTACCGGACCCAATACTGTATCCGATACGAAGGATATATTCATTGCTATACCGATATAGGATTTTGTATAGACAGGCAATACGTAAAAATATAGATAGTCCCTATTTGTTTTCGTATAAAGGTGAAACCCGTGAGCGAGATCGTTGGCGACCGGATTAGAAATCGTATGTCGGAGCTTGGGCTATCACAGTCCGAGCTGGCCCGGCGCGTGGGCGTACGCCAGCCCACCATCAGCCGTCTGCTAATGGGCGAAGCCGCGGGCTCTCGGCACTTACATGTGATTGCCCGTGAACTTGGCACGACGCCTCAGTATCTGACTGGCGAGACGGATGACCCGTCCGAAGGGGCACTGCCTGCTCCGACGCCCGAGGCGCTTGCCGAGCAGCTGGACCTCGTTGAAATCAAGGAGCTGGACCTGAAGTTCGGGATGGGGGCCACATATCTGGATGTACCGGTGGCACCCGAGAGCCGGTTTTTCTCGGCAAGCTGGCTGCGTAACTACACGACAAGTCACCCGGACCAATTGTTCTTTGCTCGTGGCATCGGCGATTCCATGGCGCCGACCATCCTTGATTCCGATATGGTGCTGGTTGACTGCACGCAGAAGACCCCGCTCATGGGCGACCAGATCTGGGCAATCGCATATGGCATGACTGGCATGATCAAGCGCCTGCGGCCCATGCCGGACGGCTCGGTGAAAATACTGTCCGACAACGAGCGTGTACCGCCCGAGATTGCCGTTGATGGTGAGATGCACGTCCTCGGGCGCGTGGTAGCAGTCATCCGCAAGGTTTGACAGTCGTCACTAACAGAAGGCTCGCCGGATGCGGCAATGCGTATCTTTGGGCATGGCGCGCCGACGCGGCTCTCTTGACGGACTAGGTACTGCGCGCTAGCCTGAGCGTGTCGAATTCTTATCGAGGGTCAGATGTTGGAGATTGCCGCCCGCTGAAGATTGCTTTCCGCATGAAATTGCGGAGAGCTCGTCGCGTGCCGGGCAGCCCTGAATTCTCCTGACCTCCTGCCGGTACGCTTGACGTTGTTCCAGGCGGACGGAAATTCCAGACGTGAACATTTCTAAAATTGAGCAGCGTGTGCTTCACACGCTGGCGCAGGGCGGCTGCATTGTGCACCGCCGTGATCAAAGCGGTCGGATTGTCGAGGTGGATTGCTTCAATCGAGATGGCTATCGCCTGACTGACTGCACACTCTCCCTGTTCCAAAAGTTGCGAAAAAGGCGGCTGATCAGCAGCTGTGGTGGGGCACCTTATCGCATCACGCGCGAAGGGCTGACGGCCGTCAGATCCCAACTGGACAATCGATGAGTAACTGCCACCGGGTCAGCGTTGCGTTGACCCGGTGGCAGTATCGAGACGAAAGCCGGAAAATAAGCTGAGCCAGCCTCGCCAGCATTGTCATCGCCAAGCGCATGCCCCGCCGCCGGCGTCCGGGCCTTGAACAATCTCTGGCGCGCAGCTCAGACCTCGGCCAGCCGCGCCGCAATGTCGGCCGCAAGGCGCGCCGTGTGCGTGATCATGATGCCGTGGGCGGCACCTTCATAAATCACAAGCTCGGCGCCGGATATGATTTCGCGGTAGCGCTGTCCGGTGATCTCGAGTGGCGTGGAGGCATCCTGCGTTCCATGGATGACGGTCACGGGGACCTTGAGCGCTGCGGCTTCGGCGCGCAGGTCGGCCTCGGCAATTACTTGCTGGAAATCGAGCAGCAGCCGTCGCGAGGTTTGCAAGACAAGGCCTGCCAGCCAGTCGAGCGTACGCCGGGTGGCACTTGGCGCGAAAGGCTCCACATTCGCATCGATCCAGCTGGGCAGATCGTCGGAGAGTTGACTCAACACTGCGCTGATCGCCTCGCGAGGTAGGCCATACGGATTGTCTGGTCCCCCGATCATGCAGGGCCCGGCCGGGCCGACTAGCAAAAGGCGGGCAAGCCGCGCATCGCCATGCCGGGTGATGTAGCGAATGGCTTCGCCAGCAGCGCCTGAGTGCGTGACGATGGTCAAATCATGCAGGTCGAGGGTTTCGATAACGGCGGCAAGATCATCGGCGAGCAGGTCATAGTCGATAGCGCCCGGGTCAGTTGACCGGCCGTGACCGCGGCGGTCATAGGCGATGGTGCGCACGTTGAAAGCATTTAGCGCGGCCATGGTTGCGCCCCAGATTGAGGAGTCCATCGCCCAGCCCGCCAGAAACAGCACGGGTCTGCCGCGCCCCCAGTCCCGCAGGAATAGCCGGTGGCCCGCGCCAATATCGACGAACGGTCGGTGTGCCTGCTGCAATTGGTCGTCGGACGGGCATGCCGTGTTAAGGGCCACGTTATTAGAACCGAATATCCATTGATCGCGAGTCATCTGCATCTCCATTCCAGCAATGACGGCGATTGTGGAGGGGGCGCTGGCGCAAAGCGATTACGTCGGGGGTAATTCTGCTCAATCCGTCCCGACTCTGGTCATGGTGAGGGCGTCTGACTGAACGCGCAGGCGTAAAGGCCGACACCTAATGGTGAGGGTCAGTCCGGGCTGTTTTCCAGGCTCAGGTCCGTCTTTAGACCCTGAGTAGTAAGGCTGTGGTTGACCTCGGTGATGAGCCAGCGATGGGCGTCAATGTCTGCTTTGAAGCCTGCGAGTTGGACGCGCTGCTCGGGATAGAGGTCTGCCCGGCCAAGCGCCAAGCTGAAGCTCATGGCGACAATGCCGCGCTGGATCCGGCGCCATTCGGCGTCAGCAGCAGTGCGGGCATCCTGCTCCGTCGCATAAATGCGAGACAGGCGCTTGGTATTCTTGTCACTGCCGACTGTCACGTCATGGCGCTTGGAAGCCTTCACGTCCTGCCACGCGGCGATGACGCCGGTATAGTCTTCCCGCTTGCGCCGGCTGAAACTATGGCGGTCGCCCTGCTGGCGCAGAATGGTCACCATGGGCAGGGGTTGGCCGCCCGCGGTCTCACCGGCGCCGATCGGCAGGAACAGAAGACTGCCGTTCTTGACGGTCGCTACCGCGTCGTAGGTGCGGCCAAGCCGCTGCAAGAAGGCCATGTCGCTTTCCCGGCTCTGGACGAGGCTGGGTAGGGCGATGCTAGCAAGCCTGGGGGAGACGCGGGCCGCGAGGCCATTGCGGTCGGCGATGCCCCTGATAACCGCACCTAAGGTGGTCTCGTGCCAGCTTTGGTCCCGGCGTGCGCGCAGCTCGGCGGTCATGTCCGCCGAGCGGGCGCGGACAGTCACGACATCTGGCGATCCGCTGTGCTCAACCTCATCCACAAGGAAAGTGCCCTTGCCGACCAGGCCTTCGGGCACTCCTGTTCCTTGCTTCCAGCCCAACTGCAACTGCAAGCGTGCGCCCTCAACCGGCAGGGCGAGCCGCCCGTCGCTGTCATCGATTTGCAGATCCAGCTGGTCTGCCTCGTCGTCGCGCTTCTCTGTCAGGCGCAGAGAAATAAGGCGCGGACGAATGCGATCACTTAAGTCCTGACCGTCCAGCACCAGCTTAAAATCCGGAATAGGATTACGTACAGCCATGAATTAAGCCTCCGCAGCGACGCGAGCGGCAGCGTCCACATCATCCACTCGCCGCAACTCCAGGCCAAATTCGATCCGCCGGGCCGTACCGTCCGGGTTGAACAGGCTCTGGCTCTCATCCATGCCGGTGATGACGAAGCTGCCAAACACGCGCCCCGTGCCATCGACCAGCGGCCATGCCTCGCCTTCATCTGCCATGGCGCGAAGGCCATCCAGCGAGGCACGCCCATCCATCAGCTCGGGTGCCACGATACCCGAGAGAGCGACGGTTTCATCGCCCGGTCCCAGGAACTGATTGGCATCGCGTGCGCCAACGCGCCCGGACTTCTGGTGCTGCCAGCTTAGGCGATGTTTCAACTCCTGATGGGCAAGAGTAGAGAGGGAGAAGACAAACTGGCCAAGTGCCATCAGCATTTCAAAACTCCTAGAGTGTATCCCGGTAGGATGAGCGGGCACGGGCCGCGCGCTCGCGCTCAAGCCGCTCGATCTCAGTGCGCACGGCCTGCGCAATGCCCTGGCCTGCCGCGCCGGTCGGGGTGTTGATGGTGATGTTGTAGGTGATGGCGGAGCCGGTTGCCCCGGTCGCTGCGGCAACCGGCTGTGCCATGGCGGGGGTGGCAACGAGACCGGCGGTTGCCGCGCCAACCGTCATGGCGTCGGTCATGCGCTGGGCGAGCGAGGAAACCCGGCTGAGCGGACCCTCCTCGTTCATGGCCAGCCCTTGGGATAGACCGGCCATGGTCTGGCCGCCCAGCTCGGCAAAGACACGGCTGGGGGAATGGATGCCCAGTGCCTCTTTGAACCAGTCCCGCACGCTATTGGCGGCCCCCAGCAGGGTTTCCTTGAGCGCCGTCAGCTTGCCAAGGACTCCATCGATCAGCCCCTGAATGAGGTTGGCCCCGAATTCACGAAAGGTGGTCCACAAGGTGGAAAGGGTGGCAAGCGCCCCGGTAAAAGAAGCCGTGACCTGCGACCACAAATTCGAGAAGTAGGCGGTGATACCGTCCCAGTTTGTGTAGAGAAGATAAACAATCGCCGCGAGCGCAGCGATGGCCGCCATAACGGCAAGAACGATGCCGATCAGCGGCAGAAGGCCGATTCCGAACGCCCCGGCGATGAAGGCAAGAGCCGCCAATGGGGCCAGCAGCACGGCTATAACGTTGGCCAGCCCGCCGAACACTATCATCGCTCCGGCAAGAATGCCGGCCACCAGCAGGATGCCTTTGGTCAGACGCGGATTTTCAGCGGCCCATTTCCGCATCCAGTTAATGACTTCAATGGCTTTGTGCGCAAGGTACTCAACTGTGGGCAGCAGTTGCGCGCCGAGTTCCGTCCTGAGCGCGGCGAATGCGCCACCTGCCTGAGCAACTGCGCCATTGGAGGAATTAAGGTAGTCCTGATATTCTTTGCTTGTAGATGTCGAATAGGCATTGGCCTCGGCTACGAGGCGGAGGTTTTTCTCTAATTGGTCCAGGTCGGAGAGCAGCGGCGTCATCGCCTTGGCGGAGTCTGATCCGAACAATTTATTCAGGGTTGCAGCCTGCTTATCCGGAGCCAGGTTCGACACACGTTTCATCACATCAAGAAGAGTGCTTGAGGCATCCGCCTCCATGCCTTTGCTGACCGCGGTCGCATCAAGGCCGAGCGAGCGGAAGCCTTCCTTCTGAGCTTGAGTGGCAGATCCGCCGCGTGTGAAGGCCGTCATCATGTTCTCGATGGTTGTCGCGCCTGTATCCGCGTCAATGCCTTTGTCACTCAGAATCTGGCTGAGGGCTGCGATCTGCGGTGCGGTTTTGCCGGCCATCTTGTCGAGCCCGTCGATGCGGCCGATCATGTTCGTCATTGCCTGGGCATTGCTGCCGTAAGTATCGGTGAGCGCATTGATCTGGTCGCCGAAGCGCACGGCCTCTTCCCGTCCGAGGCTGAAGGCCGTGCGCCAATGGGCCATGGCTGCGCCCGCGGACTCTGCGGGAATTTTCAGAGCGATGGAGAGCTTCGCCGCATCTTCGGTCAGGCCCAGCAACTCCTCCCGCCCGACGCCGGCCTGCGCGGCCGCAGTGGCAACGCGGGCAAGGGCATCGCTGGCCACTGGCACGCGGGCCGAGAGATCGAGGATATCGCGCGACATGGCCGCAAAGGCCTCAGGGTTGGGAAAATTGACCGCTTGCCGCAACCCGCCCATGGCGCTCTCGAATGTCATGGCCTCACTGGCTACGGCAATCAGTGGCGCGCCGATTGCCGTGCCTGTCTGGCCTGCTGCCGCGCCCACCGCTGCCAGGCCGGAAGCTCCGTGCCGTACCTTCCCGAAAGCCGCTCGGCCAGCGGCCAGCCGCTGGCTCCGCTTGGCTGCCGCATCGGCGCGAAGGGACAGCTGTGAGAAGGTCTCATTAGCCTGTGCCGTCTGGGCGCGCAGCTTCGCCTGCCCGTCCACCAGTCTGGTCGTGGAGATGCCAGCAGCTGCCAGTCGGTTGCGAACTTCTTGAAGGCGCACGGCTTGCGCTTGATGCTCTGCCTTCAGGCTTGCGGCGGCGCGGCGGGCGTCGTCGAACCTGGCCTGAAGCGCCTGCGCGGGGGCGCCTGCCGCCTTCATCTGGTGGGCCAGCGAGGCGACTTGGTCCTGAGCGGCGCGCATTGCCTGCTCGGATTGCGTCATCCCGAGCTTGAGTGTTCGGAACTCTCCGATGTCGGCTTGTGTCCGGTTGAGCGCACGCAGCTGGTCCTGGGTTTCCCGGAGGGCCTTGGAGGCCTTGTCCGAGCCGCCAGCGATTTCGCGCAGGGGCGTGTTTGTCTTGTCCAACGCTTCAAACAGCACGCGAATACGCAGGTCGCGGTCCATGATGAGCTCCTTCAGCAGGCGGGGTGGCGCGCGCAGCGGCGCGGGAGCGCCAGGCCATCAGCTCGCTGACGGCCATGGCGCTCATCTCGGAGAGGCTCCAGTGGAAGATACAGGCGATGTCGGCCATGGCTTCGTCTATGCTGTGGGCAAGGCCGCTCGGATCCGCTTCGGCAGCAAAAAATCCACAACCTCCGTGCCCATCTGCATCAGGTCGGACGGGTCGAGTTCTGACACGTCCTGCTTGGTCAGCATCGGCGTGGTGATGCGCGGCAGCAACGTCTCGAGCGCGACGTAGTCCAGTTCGCTCAGCGCGCGCAGGTTGAGGCCGCGCAACTCGCCCGCCTTGGGACGGCGCACCTGAACGGTATCCAAGGTCTGCTCGCCACGGATGAGGGGACAATCAAGCGTGACGGTGCGGGTTGCAGTATCAATCTTGGCTTCGGCAATATCAGTCATGGTCATGGCTCCAAAAACAAGGAAAAGGAAAAGGCGCTCCCGCCCGCAGACGGGAGCCAGTTACAGGGAGAGTTAGAGGCCGATGGCTTGGCGGATGGCGGCGAGACGGTCGGTGCCGCCCACGTTCTCGACCATGTTGAGCAGATCGATTTCGATCACGGTCGCGCCGTTCCAGGTCAGTTTGTAGTAGGAGCAGGCGGTGGTAACGCTGAACTCGGTATCCTCGCCCGCCTGGGCATCACCAAAACCGATCTCGGTGTGGCGGCCACGGACCACCACTTCGACTGCATCGACTGAGCCGGAGCTGTCGCTCTGGTAAGCCCCGGCGAAGCGCAGCTGCACACCATCGACGGTCGTGATGCCGTACTGGGCGAGAACGCCCCGCAAGGGACCGCCGCAGGTCCACTCGAGCGTGATCGCCTCCTGGCCCTGGTCGATCAGGATCGGGCCGGACATGCCACCGCCGCGCCATTCCTCGGTCTTGCGGGTGAGGGTCGGCAGGGTGACGGTCGCAACGTCGCCAAGGTAGATGTTGCCGTCATTGAACAGCATGAAGTTTTTCAGTTTACGGGGTGCGCCCATTGGTCAGTCTCCAAATTTATGAAGGTCAGGGAGGGGGCAGCCATTGCCGGCCACCCCCACGGGGGGATCAGAGGCCGGTTGCGAAATCGGCCAGGTAGCGGTCGGTAATCCGCTGGCGTAAGCTGAGGCTCTCCAGCGGCGGGACGGGTGTATAGTCGTAGTCGATGATCAACTTGCCGGCCGAGAGCTGGCTGGCCGGGTTCTGCTCCGCATCGAACCAGGCGTTGGCATCAATGATGAAACCCTGGGTCTTGAGAGAGCGGAACGAGGCGTTGATCGTCTCGACGATGTCACGCACCAGCGACTTGTGAAGCGGCTTGTCGACCGCCCACATCAGTCCGTCGGCGATGGTGTCGGAGAGCACCTGCGCCGTACGGGTGGCGCTTTCAAAGGCGAACAGAGGCTCATCCGAACAGGTGCGGTTGCCCCAGAACCGGAAGCCGCTGCGATTGACGAGCGTGGTGATGCCTGCCGTATTGAGGACGCCGGCATCGGTCGTCTCGTCCTGCAGGTCCCAGCTGATGTCGCGCGAGAGGCCCATCACGCCATTGACTGCAACGTTGGAGAGGGTCTTGTGCCAGCCCTGCTCCTGATCGATGCGGGCACGCAGGCCAAGTGCGTAGGCGGATGCCGGGCGGGTCACGGTCGCATTGGTGGCGCCATCCCACATCAGGAAATCCGGCCAGATCAGCATCAACTCGCGCGCTGCAAAATTGTTGCGATAAAGGACGGCCTCTTCAACGGAGCTGGCGATACAGCCTGCATAAGCGACAGCCCGCAGCTTCTGGGCGACGCTCACCATCGCGGTTGTGACCGGCTGGGTATCAAGGCCGGGCGCGCCGATAATGCGGGGCTTAACGCCCAGCTGGTTCTCGGCGGCAAGCAGGGCCTGAAGGCCCGTCATTTGACCGTCGGCAACCGTCCCGATCACATTGCTGTTGGTTGCGTCTGCGTCCTGCCCTTCGGCAACCCGCACCACGACGATGATGGGTGAGCTCTGTGCAGCGATGGCCTCCAGCGCTGGCCGCAGGGTGCCATCGGTGCCTGCCTTGGAGATGGCGTTGGCAAGATTGGTGATCAGCACCGGCCGGTCCAATGGAAACAGGGTGGCGTCCGCCGTCGTGCCGGTGGCGACCAGGCCGACAACAGCAGTTGAGACGGTTGTTAGCCGACGAGCGCCGTCGTTGATTTCAATTACTTTGATGCCATGCATTTGAGTGAGGCTCCTTCAGGATAAAGTGCCGCTGAGCGGCAGGGTAAGGTGGATGAGGCCGTTGGCGACGGGCGTGTCCGCAGGCACACCCTCAACGGTGAGATGGAAGCCGCCGGGCTCGCCCGACGGCGCGATGGTGACGCGATGGAGGCGCAGGCGCGGCTCCCACCGCGCCAACGCCTGGGCCACCGCAGAGGAGAGGCGCAGGCGGGTCGCGGGGTTGAAAGGTTGGTCGATGAGTTCGCTGATCAGCGATCCGTAATCGCGCCGGGCGACACGGGTGCCGATGGGCGTGGTCAAGATGTCGGCGATGGACTGGCGCAAGTGCGCCTCGCCCTCCATCACCTTGCCGGTGATGGCGTTCATGCCCTTCATTGCGGTGCTCCTGAAACAGCTGAACCGGAGGCGACGCTGCCGTGGCGGTGGTCTTTGAGGCTGATGCCGGCGGCCTTGACGTCCTCATTGGATTCCGTCAGGCCTGTCACAGACAATGTGCCGTTGATGCGAACGTCGCCTTCGATCTCGATGCCACCGGGCGCATGAATGCGAGCCGCACCGCCTGCAGGCAGGCTTGCGCTCAGCCTGTGGGCTCCGGGGTCGTAGGTAAGTACCGCGCCATCGGAGAAGGTGAGGAGCATGATGTCCTCACTCGCTGGTGCAGGGTTCTGATCAGAAAACAGACCCGTCACCACCAGCCCGAGTGCGATATCGGCCTCTGGGCAGAGCAGTATCACCTGCTCACCGATTGAGGGGGGCGACCAGATGCGGCTACCACCTGCGCGCGGAGCGAGCCAGGGCAGGGGCGGGGTCGTGATTTCACCGACTGTCACCTTGCAGCGTGCAGCCTTGAGGTCGACCTCGGCAATCGTGCCGATGCGGATTAAATCGCCGATTAGGCGGAGGATTTCTGGGGTGTCTGTCATGCGGGTAGCATGCCCGCATTTTTTACTTAAAGCTCGGCCCCCATGTTGTGCATTAAAGCGTCACAACATGGGGGCCGAAAACTTACTCAGTAAGGCAAAAGTTATTAAGAGTGAGCGGGCGCAGCGGTGATGATTCCGAGCGCGATTTTATTGGCAACACCGCGCGCGACCTCTTCGATCCGCTGGGCAGTTGCTGCAGCATCGTAGGCGCCGTTCTCATCATGACAGGCATTAACGTGACGCTCGTGAACGACAGCGTCTTTCCGGAACGTCACCGGGACGTTCCGCTGTTCTTCGTTATAGGTGCCAACTTCAATTTCCATGGAACTTCTCCTTTTTAAAGCTGTGCGGGCGGTACGGGCCAGATGGCCTCGCCCGGATTGTTGAAATAAAGTTCGGGCAGGTCACGCAGTGCCTGCCGGTAAATGCGCCAGGTCTCGCGCTGGGCGGGACTGAGCGGTGCGTCGGGGATCTGGGTGAAGTCGCTCTCGCGCAGCCGCTGGTCGCGCTGCCGGCGCAAGCGCGCGAGCTGTTCTTCAAGGCTCGGCGCGCGCGGTTCAGCCAGCGTCGGCGCGCCGTCTGCGTCTGCGACGATTTCCAGCCCTTCAGTCTGACCTGCCATCAACGCTGCGTAGTCGTCGCTGGAAACGGGCCGGGCATCAGCGGGAATGGCGCTGCCGTGAATCGCCGGGTCGAAAAACCCGGCAGCTGTGGGGGAATAGAAGAGAGCCATGATTAATATCCAAAGGCGATGAAGAAGGCCTGGGTGGTGTCGGCGGCGTTGAACACCTGAAACTGATTGAGCAGCACGGTGCCGTTGCGCACGGCCGGGTTGTTGTCCTGCGCGTCGGCGCTGAGGTGGGCGGTGCCAGAGACGACGACGCCCATGCAGAGGCTGGGAAAAGCAATGGGGAACGTGACTGTGACGGTCGTATCATTTGATGCCGTGAACCGGCCTGCCTGAATGATCATGCCGTTTGGCAAGCGGCAGTAGCCGTTGGTGGTTTTGCTGGCGATAAAATCGGCTACCTTGGCGTAATCGCTGCCATGGAGCCCGTCGAGTGTGTCGGCATCAAGGCCGGAGCCCGAGCCGTCATTGCCCGAATGCCAGATCGGACCCGTGGAGCCCCCACCTTGCGTCCAGACCAATTCCGAGCCCGCCAGCTGGAGTTGCTTCCATGCTGTGTTTTGGCGGTCATATGCATAAACGAAGGCGCGGTTCGCAGCAGCATGGCCCCCGATCTCGATACCCGTTTCAAGGTAGCTACTGGCCCCCACACCGTAGTCGCCGGCTGCTCGGATGCCCTTGGCGGAAAGGATACGGGCCCCGACGCTCACATCTCCCGTGAAAGTCTCGCCCGACTTATTCGCGGGGGTGTACCCCAGCCGCGCTGGAATGTTCGAGTAATACGAACCCTGCTGGCCATCGAGCAAATCCGCGTCAAGCCCAGAGCCTGCGCCATCGTTGCCCGCGTGCCATACCGTATTACCCAGCACGGAGAGGACCCCACCTTCGGTAAGGGCCATTTTTTCGATGAAATTAGAGCCTTCCCACCGAAAGATTTGATACTGCGGGGAACCCGTGATGATGTTGAACTGCCCCATCGCCGTTCCCACCGTCCGCAGGCCAATGAGGTCCGGGGCATTGTTATAATACAGGCTGAAACGCCCCGTGGTTTTCACGTCTCCCGTGAAAGTCGCCCCGGAAAGCTGAGCGAAGGCCGCCGCCTGGAGCCCATCGAGCAAATCCGCGTCCAGGCCGCTGCCAGCACCGTCGTTACCCGCATTCCACATGCGGTTCTGCCCGGGCAGAGGGCCCGCATACCAATCGGAACCATCGGTATACAGATGCCAGCGGGCCTGCCCCGGCGTGCTCGTTTGGCGTTGGTAGAACCCCCCTACGCCTTCCGCGTTGAACATCGCGGCGGTCGCCGAGAGTGTTTCACCGAAGAGAATACCGTAATATCCGCCGCGTGCCGCCTTCAGCCCATAAGCAGCGTAATCGTGATAAACGGACGCCGGGCCGATGTATTGGCTGGGCGTAAAGCCCCCTAGCAGGCCAGCGTCCAAGCCCGAGCCCGCGCCATCGTTCCCGGCGTGCCAAACAGGGACGGAGACAGACGAGCTGCCTTGTTTCCAGACCAGTTCCGAACCGGCTAAGAGGAGTTGCTTCCAGGAAGCTGCGGACCGATCATATGCGTAAACAAAGCCCCGCCCTCCGGCTTGGTCACCCCCGATTTCAATGCCCGTGCCAAGATAGTCTGCGGATCCAGAAAGGATGTTACCCGTGGCCCGCATGGCTTTCGCGGATTGGACGTTCGCCGCGACGAGGATATCCCCCGTAAATGTGTCGCCCGCCTTATTTGCGGGGGTGTAACCCAGGCGGGCGGGGATATTCTTGTAATAGTCCCCGTGCTCGCCATCGAGTAGATCCGCATCCAGTCCCTTGCCTGCGCCCTCGTCCTTCAGGGCGGCAGATTTAAGCCCAAGTGATAGGCGCAAAGCGGCTGCGCTGGAGCTGGTCAGCAGGCCTTTGACGAAAGGGGATGGCGCGCCGTCCCCAAACCGGGTGTTGAGCCAGCTAGTGACAGCCCCCTTCAACCCCTTGGGCGTGACGGCGCGGGTCGCATCGATACCGGTCGTAGCCTCGGCATCGGTCGCCAGTTCGACGACGCCTTGCCGTTCGGTAGTGGCAGGCGGGTTGATGAAGAACGTGTCGCCAAAGCTGATCTGGTTGGCGTTGATGTCGGCAAACGCGACATCGATGGCCAGGAGCAGCATGGCCTGCGCCGACTTCTCCATGATCGGGTTGGCCTGGCTGTAGACGGCAAAGAGAGTGCCATCAGACAGGTAGAGGCCGAACGAGCGTACCGTGTAAACGGCATTACTCTCGTCGCGAACGGTCACATGAATGGTGTCGTTGGCGACCGCCTCCCCGGCGATGGTCGAGATACGCTTGATCTCGCCCGGCAGACTGGCGGTTGCGGGCGAGGGCGTGAAGCTGGTGGCCGAGACGCCGACGCTCGCCATCAGGACTGCATTTGTGCCGGTGTTGGGCAGGTTGACGAGGGCGGCACGCCCCGCGTTGGTGACCGTGAGGATCAGTCCGCTCATGCCTCGGCCCTCCTGAGCAAAGCACCAGCAAGCGCGGTGCGGGTAGGCAAGCGCTCTCGTTCAGTTTGGTGTGGTCTTGATCGTTTCATTGGTTCCTCATGCTGCAAAAGCGAGACGGGTGTAGGTGACAGTGCGGACCGCGGCAGCGATCCCAGTGTGGGCGCTTCCCGCAAATCCCTGAGTGAAGGTGAAGTGGCTTCTGGCCGGCTTGGTGCGGGACACCTCGGCAATGACCGCATCGACAAAGGCGGCGCTGGCCGGGGTGGAGGCGCCGCCCAGCGTCAAAACCAGATCGAAGGTGTGCGGGTCTCCTTGGGGGGCTTTTTGCCACCATTCGCGGATGGCTACCGACCCGCCGAAGCTCTTGACCACCTGGCGCACGCTTTGGGCCGTGCCCTTGCGGCGCTGAATGGCAATGGCCTGACGCACTCGCTCGCGCTTGACCTCCTCCGGCCAGTCCGAGGACCAGCTGTCGATGGAGAGCGCCCAGGCAAGCCAGGGGAGAAGGTCGGCAGGGCAGGCGTCGGGATTCCACAGTTGACGCAACGGAACGGGGATGTCGGCAAGACGGGCGCTTGCGCTCTCAAGCGCCCGTTCCAGCGCCGAGGCATTGGGGGGGAGAAGGGAGGTCGTCATTCGCCCACTCCCGTGTGACTAACGCTGACTGCGGTGCACCAGCTGGCTTCCATGCGACTGACGATGATGTCGGTGGTTGGCGCAAGCAGTCTGACCTTCTGCACACCTTCGGCATGCAGGGCGGCGTAGAGGCCAGAGAGGGTGATGTCCCGGCCAAGGCGATGGCTGGCCGTGATATACTCATCGAGCCGGCGGCGGCTCTCTGCCATGACGACGCCGCCGTCCGGCCCCGAGAAGGTGGTAATTTCAGCCTTGACCGTGTAGGGAATGATCGTTGCAGACTGGACGTTGACCTGGTCGGTCAGCGGCCGCACCGCTTCGTCGGAGACCTTTGCCGCGACCCGCTCCAGGAGCGCGGCGGAAGCTGTGCCGTCACCGGTACGCGACAGCACGGTTACAGCGACGGTACCCGGCGTCGGGCTGGTGGCAGAGGCGTCGAGCACATCGCCGTCGGCGGACAGTGCATGAAAAATATAGGCGCCCTCCGGTCCGGCGACAGAATAGCCCTCGGGAGCCAGCACCATGCGGCGGCGTAGATCTATATCGCTCTCAAGTGCGGGCGGGATACCCCGATCCGGATTGCCGGGGTCAAGTTGTAGGCGGGTGATTCCGAGGAGCGCAGCCAGATTATCGAGGTCCGGTCCGATGGCATAGGCGGGCATGACAGCACGGGCTGCCTCGTTGATCCGCTGTCGCAGCAGCAACTCGCGGTAGGCTGCAACCTGCAGGACCTTAATGGCCGGGTCTGATTCAACGGCCGCATTGAAATCCGGCAGGAGTTGACGCAGTCGCGCCAGCATGGCCGCATAAATGGTTTCATAGGATAGAGTCTCGACCACTGCCGGTGCTGGCAGTTTGGAGAGATCTACGGCGGTGAATGTAGCGGAATGTTCAGTCATGTCTGGCATGAGACCAAGACATGAGCGTCTGCGGAAGGGAGGCGCTGTTGTGGCAAAAGCTGTCACAACAACGATCGACCAGCCTGGGACCAAGGCAATGAAAAAAGCACGCGTAGAACGTCAGTCCCGCTTCTGCAGGGGCCTGACGAACGCATGCATGTAGAGTTTGCTAGAGCCGGAAAATGTAGTACCGCCTAAGAGGCATCAGCTCTCGGGTGCTATATCGAACACTGTCGCGCCGCCTAACACCAGCGTCCACAGCCGAGCGCTGTCAGGAACACCATCAAAGGCGGAATCATAGTCCGGCTCAGGAACATAGGTCAGGGTGTAGCTGCCGTTCTCACCTGCCTCGACAAGCACCTTTTCGGTCAGCGCCAGCACAATCGTGGCGTTGATCCGGTTGGTGTTCGTCGTCTGCATCTCGAAGGTCAGGGCTTCATGGGCTGGAAGGCGCAGCCGCTCGGGCTGATGGCGCGCCAGCCATGCGAGCACTGTCACCATAATCACATCAAGATTGCCCTCAAAGTCGCTGACAGAAATAGTCAGGTCGTAGCGATATTCAAAGCTCAGGGTTTCAGACTGGGCGATGGCGGTTCGTCCCTGGGTGATGGACAGTCTCAAGATCTCCGGATTGAGGGCGAGGCCAGGCACCGCCTCAAGGAGATGCTGGCGCAAAGAGTCAGGTTTGATCATCAGATTCTTCCTTACAGGTATTGGGTGCATGCCAAGCAATAAGCCGTTCAAGCTGACTGATCGCTTCGGCATAGCTCTGGGCAAGGCGCATGATGGCCTTGCGAACGGGGCGCGGCACCACCGCTGTGACTTCGGTTGGAAAGCCCTCGGGGCGTTCGGGGCAGGCGAGGAGCTCTGCTGGCGGCATATCCCGAGTTTCAACCGCAATGATGGTAGGCGGGGTTTCAGCGGCTCGTTGGGCGCAGGCCTGCAACGCGGTTGAGAGCAGCAAACCAGCTGCCATTGACCTGATCATCATGAACCTGTTCCTCAGCATGAATCATAGCGGTGGCGGCGGCGCGCTGCGCTTCAAGGGCAGCTGCGCGCCGTTCGGCATCACGTGACTGCTTGTCCTCCCGCTCCTGCAGCACGGCGATCAGGCGCTGCGCGGTTGCCGCCTGGGTGTCGCTTCTGAAAGCAGAAAGCAGCTTTACTTTTCTCGCACACAGCTCGCCGGGTGTGTCCTTGTTGGATTCAAATGTACTGCCGGCACTGGCGCAGATCAGTTCGGCCATGGCGAGGATGTCATCCCGCTCCGCACGCACATTGGCATATGCGGCCCACAGTCCAGCTGCCATTCCAGCGACCAGGAACAGTGTGAGAAAGCCGCGATGCTGACCCAAGAAAGAGAGTAGCTTAGGCAAAGCGATCATGGCTCAACCCCCAGATGGCTTTGGCACGGGCAAGATAAGCGCGCCGGTCGGCAAGCCCATTGGTGCCGCCATTGATCCGACGCGTGACGGTCTCAAGGTCATCCCTGTCGGCTGCGCTGTTGAGCGACCGGTCGGTCCAGAACAGGCAGGCGATGCGCACAGCCAATTCCGGTTCGGCCGCACGGTCCGGGTGGCTGATAAGGTCGATCCCCAGCCGCGCACCATAGGTCTGGTAATTGGCTCGGCCAGTCAGCTGAAAAATGCCGCGGCCGCGATACCGCTCGCCATCGCCTGCGGCGAAATTGCCCAGATCCTGCCGGTGATCGTAGCGCTGTAGATAATCATCCCATGGATCCGGATCAGGTCCATCGCCCGAGCCCCGCTCGACAAGATAGCGAAAGCCGCCCGTCTCATGCGCTGCCTGGGCCAGGAAATGGCTCATACGCAACGGCGTGACGATGCCGAAGTAACGAAAATCGGCGGCCATGGCCGTACCCAGCTGTTTGCCGCGCGCGGCTAATTGGCGGTTAGCGGTGTAACTGGACCAGGCGGCAAGGCTCCTGGGGCCAAAGACTCCGTCAACCGGGCCTGGGTCATAGCCAGCCTTGAAAAGACGGGTCTGGGCAGTCAGATACTGCGCGGCTGGGATCATTTTGCTCTCCCAAGAAAACTTCTGAGGAAGCCCGGAATTTCTGCCGCCAGATCGCCGGCGGCACGGGTGAATTTTGGCGCGGCCTCGAACGCCACCATGGCGATGACAAAACCCACCGCTTGGGCGACAAACGGCGAGAAATCGAATAGCTCGCTTGCGGCCATGGTCACGTAGTAGCTGACGCAAATGCCGGTCACCCACTGGATCAGGCGTTGTCGCCAGGAGAGGCCGGGCCGCCAGGCCTGGCCAACGGCCGAGCCAAGGGCAGCCGGGGCCAAAGCTGCCGCAGCAGTTTGACCCCAGCCCCAGATATCGTTGATGATTTCAGAAAGGGGCATCGCGCTAATCCCAAAGTTGAACCAGGGGAAGGCTGGCTGGACCCGGCCGGAGGTCAGGCACGACGACTGGGGTCCCGAGGGGAAGGCGCGGGCCCAAATCGGCAAGGCCGGGGTTGGCCTCGAGCACGGCCGGCAAGGCGTCCACACTAAGGGCGGCCTCCCGCCAGATGAGACTATCAAGGACATCTCCTTGGGCAGCGGTCAGGGTACGGGGCATGAGCAGATCTCCAGGATGGCTTGGGAGTTGGAAGGGATGAGCGGCACGGAGGGTGGCTTCAGGGCAAGCCCAACCATGAAGGTTGGGCGAACGCGGCATGCTGATCGTGTTGTGGCCATGGTCCCCCTCGGTCGGCTGTCCGCAGCCAACAAAAAATTCATGTGGGTATGAGGGGGTAATCAGCCGTTTCGCTCAAGCACGGGCTGTTGTGTGGATCAACCATACAACACGTGAGCAGGCACACGCTTGACCTTGGGCCGGGCCGATGAATGGTTTTGTGACCGGGCCAGGCGGCAAGCTCTGCCATTTGAGAGATCCCCGAGGATAGCCAACGGTTACGACACGTTGGCTGTTAACTTCCCTGTAACCAACTGTTTCACTGCAGCTTATATGAAAAGAGCCCAGTGATGCGGCGGTTGGCCGCCAGCGCTCTCGGTTTTGCACTCTAAGGCTAGGTCACTTCTGCGACAGCCGCCCCCTAATTGTGCTGTCTTGCCTTTTTATTAGTAGACGTTGCTCTAATATACGTTGGCTGGTTCCTTGCTGAAGAGCTTGGGATCAGCAGGTTGTTAACGTGACAGGCTGAGCCTTTATGTATCCCGATGACGCTGTCAGTGAACCAGCCCGTAGCTTCCTGAGCGCGGAGTGCGAGACAGCCGCGCTGATGCGTAGCCTAGACTGGGCCAGCGGTCCGCTCGGTCCGCCGCACCGGTGGCCCCAGTCCCTCAAAACCCTTGTGGAGGTGATGCTCGCGGCCAAGCAGCCCATGTTCATTGCCTGGGGTGCAGAGCGGACGCTTCTATATAACGATGGTTATATGGAGATTCTGGCCTCCAAGCATCCAAGCGCGATGGGACGGGACTTCCTGAAGGTGTGGTCGGAAATCCAGGACGACCTCATCCCGATTGTCGCGCAGGCCTATGGCGGGCACCCGGTGCACATGAGCGATATTACGCTCTTCATGGAACGCAAGGGGTATCGGGAGGAAACACATTTTTCCTTTAGCTATACGCCGGTTCGTGACGAACGCGGTATAGTTGCAGGTTTCTTCTGCCCTTGTGTCGAAATAACGGATCACGTCTTTGCGGAACGACGTCGCATCGCTGAGGCAGCGCGGCTGCAGCGGCTGCTTGAGAGTACGCCGGGTTTTTCGGCCTTTCTCAGCAGTCCGGACCTTCGGTTCGAGTTTACCAACCGGGCGTTTTCGAGGTTGGTCGGAGGGCGGGATTGCATAGGCCGCACGGTAACCGAAGCCTTGCCTGAGATCGCGGCTCAAGGCTTTCCGGCCGAACTCTACAATGTCTACGAAACAGGGGTGCGGTACAAGGCATACCGTACGCCGGTTCGCATCCAGGCGTCTCCGGATGCACCGGCAGAAGAGCGCATTCTTGACTTTGTTTACGAGCCTGTCTTGGACGACATCGGCGGTGTGACCGGCGTTTTTGTCCAGGGATATGACGTCACTGAACAAGTACGCGCCGAGGCGAACGTTCAGGAGCATCAAGCGCGTCTGGCTGTCATTCTTGAGCAAGTTCCGCTTGGTGTCGGGATGTTCGGTCCGACTGGCTGCTTTACACTTCACAATGCGGTGCTCGCGGACTTGATAGGGGATAAAATACCGTCTCGCCAGCACAAGGCGATGGAGAAGTGGCAAGCCTTTGACGCGAGAGGAAACCTGCTGGATGTGGAAGATTATCCTGGTGTGCGCTCCTTGCGAGGAGAGGACGCATCCCAGCCGGTGAACTTCCGGCATGTGCAGGGCGGAGAAGAGCGATGGATTCGTGCATCGGCAGCTCCGCTGAGGGATTCGGCAGGCCAGGTAACTGGCGGTGTGTTGGTGGCGCAGGACGTAACCGACGAGGTCAACAATCAGCGCGCGTTGCGCCAGAGCGAGGAACGCCTGCGCAAGATGCTGGAGATTGGCACGGTCGGTATTATTTTCTTCCGTATTGATGGCTGTATCGTTGAGGCAAATGACGCCTTCTTCGCCATGACCGGATACACCCGAGACCAGGTTGCCGCCGGTGCGCTACGCTATGATGACCTGACCTATACGGGGTGGGAATGGCGCGACCATCAGACATTTTCTGAACTCTCCGCCACCGGGCAAAGTGGGCCATTCGAAATGGAGTTCTCCCTGCGGGATGGCTCACGCAAGTGGGTTCTGTGCGCGAGCCAAAAGCTGGATGATGCGACCGCTATCGAGTTCATCATCGACATCTCTGCCCGCAAGGAAGCGGAGACCAAACTGCATGAACTGAACGATACTCTCGAATACCGGGTCTCACAGCGAACGGCCGAGCTTGCGCAGGCACAGGAGGCGTTGCGGCAGAGCCAGAAACTGGAAGCCATGGGCCAGTTGACGGGCGGTGTTGCTCACGACTTTAATAATCTGCTGATGCCCATCATCGGAGGACTGGACCTTCTGCAGCGGCGCGGTATCTTCGATGAACGCGCGCCCCGTATCATTGAGGGCGCGCTGGCTTCGGCGGAACGTGCAAAAACGCTGGTGCAGCGGCTGCTGGCTTTTGCTCGGCGTCAGCCGCTCCAGCCGACAGCCGTGAATATAGGAAAGCTCATTGAGGGCATGGTCGACTTGATTTCGAGCACGACCGGGCCGCAGGTGCGCGTGACAACGCAAGTGGAGGAAGGCTTGCCGCTGGCCTGGGCTGAGGCCAACCAGATCGAAATGGCCCTGCTGAACCTCAGCGTCAACGCCCGTGATGCCATGCCAGAGGGGGGCGTTCTCACCATTTCCGCCACCGAGGAAACGGTGGGCGGAACGCATCAGGCTGGATTACGTGTAGGGCGCTATATCTGCCTCTCGGTTACCGATACCGGGATCGGCATGGATGAGGCCACGCTCAAGCGGGCAATCGAGCCGTTCTTTTCGACCAAAGGCATCGGCAAGGGGACGGGGCTTGGTCTGAGTATGGTCCACGGTCTGGTGGCGCAGTTGGGTGGCGGCATGACGATTGCCAGTCAGCCAGAACGCGGCACGAAAGTTCAGATCTGGCTACCCGTAGCGGCAAACTCTGTTGAAGTCGTTGCAGCAGAGGAGGCGGCCGAGGCGACCATGACCGTCGGAACCGCACTTCTTGTAGATGACGATGAACTGGGGCGCACCAGCACGACCGACATGCTGGATGATCTTGGTTACACCGTGGTTGAAACAGCCTCGGCTGAGGCTGCTCTACAGTTGCTGGCGGAAGGGCTGCGACCGGATATCGTCATAACCGATCACCTGATGCCGGGTATGCCCGGCACGAAGTTCGCCCGGAAGGTCCGCCGTCAGTTCCCGGCAATGCCTGTTCTGATAATTTCGGGCTATGCCGAAGTGGAGGAGATTGGCTCGGATCTTCCACGTCTCACAAAGCCGTTCCGGCGGGCTGATCTTGCCGCAGCGATTGCCGACATGAAAACCGCAGCGAGGCCGGAGCCGCTGTTATCCGGGCAGCCCTCCGAGTAGCTCTGGTTGAGGACCGCTGTGAAGGCATCCCTCGTGCCGATTGTCGCAGCACGAGGGTCGCACCGATGCGCTTCAGTCTTCTACCTCTGGTCTCCAGGGAACGCCGTTTATATGGCCGCCGCCATCAACGAAGAACGTGTTGCCGGTGGTGTAAGCGCTACCCTCGCTTGCAAGAAACACGGCAACCGGTCCGATATCTTGAGTTGCATCACCAAAACGACCGGCGGGAACCTGGGCCAGAATCTTCTCGGTCATCTCGGGATTGGCCGCGAAATAGTCCTTCGCCTGCGGGCTGGTGGCAGAGGGACAGATGATGTTGCAGGTGATGCCGTAACTGCCCCATTCAACGGCGGCTGTGCGTGTCAGGGCGCGCACGGCTTCTTTGCTGGCGTTGTAGGCGACGGTGAACATGTGGGCGTTGACGCCATTGAGTGAGCCCAGGTTGATGATGCGGCCGTACCCCTGCTTCTTCATGAACGGAAAGGCCGCCCGCATGGCCCGGAATACGGCCCAGTAGTTGAGATCGAAGGACCGGGCCATGTCCTCATCGGTATGGTTTTCCAGCCGCTTCGGGAAACTGCCGCCCGCATTGTTGACGAGAATGTCGAGGCGGCCGAGTTGCTCAACGGCGCTGTCGATCATTCGGTTCACGTCATCGGCCTGGGTAACGTCAACCGCCTGTGCAAAGGCGCGCACGCCGTGGGTATCACGAAGCCAGGCAGCTTCACGCTCTGCTTCCTCTATCCGGCGTTGGGCAATAACAATGTCGGCACCTGCCTCGGCAAGCGCGCGGGCAATACCCTGTCCTACCCCCTGTCCGCCACCGGTTACGAGCGCGGTGCGCCCCTCAAGCATTTTCCCCATGTTGCCTCCGCTGTTATCTTGGCGTTTGCCGTCAAGGATAAGCCCAAACAGCGGGGCGGAGTAGCTATGCAGATACTGCAGGTTTGAGGCGGGCCATCGGGGCGTGTCGTAGGCCGGATCAAGCTGTAACTGGACAGGACGAGCGAGGAGTGACGGGGCTGAGCCCGCATCACTCCTCCAGGCCCCTATCACTCCTCGAGGATCGCCTAGCGAACCACGAGATTAATGGGTTCGGCCTTGAAGTCGACGGTAGACAGGATGCGCTCCAGCGCGTCGGCACCTGCTCCCGTGACCTGCCCCGCTTTGACCAGGCCGGAGACAGGGCTGCCGGAGACAAGCTGAGCCAGCGCGGCACGGTCCAGCGCCGCTTCCGGCGTATCCAAAGCTGGCGCATCCTTAAGCTGCACGGCCTTCAAGGTGCTGTTGCGCAGGTGCAGCAGCCAATTGCCGTCGGCACCGAGGTTGAGGCGGACTTTAGCGTCAGCATCACCGGCGCGGGTTGGATCGACGCGGAACCGTAAAGTCTGGAGCATGGCGGGAACGGGAAGGCGCTTCACGTAGTCCGCGCTCACGTAGCGCTGTGTCAGGTTCTGGCGATTGAGCGACCCATCAAGCTCCTTGGCTCCCATCAGATAAAAGCCGCGGCGGCTTGAGTTGTCCGTCGCATACCCGAGTTTGCGGAACGCGGCGGCCTTGATCTTGCGGGCCTCCATATCCTCGTGATTGATGCGGATCAGCGGTGTGGTCAGCTCGGCGGCCCACTGGGCGTCGCCGGCCTTGAACGCGTTCATGGCTGCGGCAAGCACGCGGTCACGGCCCCCCATCAGCTCGACGGTGCGCTGTGCGGCCTCGATCGGCGGCGTTGGGTCCAGCTCCGTTGCATCGCCTGAAAACCAGCTGATGTAGCCCACATAGTAGCTGCGGGCAGAGTCAGGCACCGTACCGTAGTACTCCCCCGTATAGGGATCGGAACGCAGGAAAGGGGGGAGCTCGTCCAGCGCTTCGGGAAGCTCCCGCACCGTCAACCCCTTATTGATCAGCCGGATGGTCTGGTCGTGCGTGTACTGGATAGCGTCTTCGTACTTCGACAGCAGGCTTTTGACCCGCTGCGTGCCGCTCACCACCGGGCCATGCAGCGGCACCATATGTTCGGCATCGAAGGCTTGCATCCGCCGGAGCGCCTCAACCCAGCGCGGCGCATCCCGCATCTTGGTGCCACGCATCGAATGGAGTTGAGGGAAGGTCGGCCCCTGCACTTCGTCGCCCGAGATTAATGTTCGATGATCGGGCAACCAGACCGCGATGTGGGAGGCAGCCTCGCCGCCTGTGTGGAACAGGTGCATCCGGACCCCTGCAATCTCTACGTCGCGCGCGCCATCCACATCAACGAACTGTGTCGGCGCGATGTAGCCGGACGTGTTGGCGCTTGCGGTCCCCAGACGGCCGCAGCATCCAACGTGATAATCCGCAGCTTCCTGTCCTTCCAAGGCGAAGCCGAACATATAGGCCGAACGGGCAGCCACGATCGGAACTGTGGCGACGCCCTCGTCCGCAAGCTCCTTGAGGAAATTCGAAGCCGCAAAAACGGGCACGGCGCCGCTGGCAACATCCTGTGGATCGGCAAAGACCGCCGCGCCGTTGATATGGTCAGTGTGGTGGTGCGTGTAAATGATCGCCTTGACCGGTTGCGTGCCGATCTCCTTGCGGATCTTCGCAAGGGCACGGGTGGCCAGTTCGCGGTTCATGCCGGTGTCGACCAGGATCAGGCCATCCTGTCCCTGAATGACAACAAGGTTTTGGCCGTGAAACTCGATCTGCCAGACAGGTGCATTGCCAACGCGGGTGACCCGTTCCTGGAACATTTTGCCGTGGGCGATGTAGTTTGCCGGTGCCGAATAAGGCACTTGAAGCTCGGTTGCGCTTTCGGCGGAAACCGGAGAGACAGGCGCGGCAGCAATGCTGCCTGCCGCAAGCAGCGCGTAGGCGCCGCTGCGGAGGAATGTCTGAATGTTCATGATAGGGCTCGCCTTTCGTCTGGGCGTAAAACTTACATGCCGAGCGGCGCCGGCGCGCGGCGGCTCAGGATCATGTCCGTGCGCTGCTTGAGCGGTTCATCAACCGCCTCGGGGTGAGGCAGGAGCCAGTAGTCCCCTTTGCGGATGCCGGAGAAAACGAAGTCGGCCAGCGTGTCGGGCGACATACCGTTCGACGTCAGCATGTCGCGCAGCATGGCGACGAACTTCTCTTCGGCCGGACCGGTGGTTTTGCCGAACGGATCCTGGAAAATAGCGCTGGTGACCGGACCGGGGGCGAGCAGGGAAACGCCAATCGGAGCATTGATCATGCGAAGTTCGGTCTGCAGAGATTCCGTCATGGCGACGGCTGCGGCCTTGGTGGCCGAGTAAGGCGCCATGAGTGGGCTGGGCAGGAAGCCGCCGATTGAGGCCGTGTTGACGATATGGGCCGGACGGCCGGCTTCAAGCATGCGCGGCACGAAGGCGTGAATGCCGTGCATGATGCCTTTAACGTTTACATCCAGAGAACGGGCCCAGCGTTCAGGCTCGATTTCCCAGGAAAAGCCCGTGGCCATGACGCCCGCGTTGTTAAAAAGCAGATCAACGCTGCCGAAGGCAGCGTACGCTTTTTGAGCCAGCGTCTGGACGGATGCTGCGCTGGCCACGTCAGTCGGCACGGCCAGAACTTCACCGGCCAGAGTTCTGGCGAACTCCTGAAGCTGATCCGCCTGAATATCGGCCAGCACAACGCGCATGCCCTCTGCCAGCGCCTTGCGCGCCAGACCGGTGCCAATGCCGCTTGCCGCTCCGGTAATAACGGCAACGCCTCCTTTTATACGCAAAGCATCAGACATTCTGTTCTCCCCATTATTATGAACTTTGTGCCCGCCTCAGGTGAAATGCGGGGGTGTTTGGGCGCAGCCGCGCAGAAAGAGGCGCACGCCGGTTGCGGCGAGGTCTGCATGGTGTTGCTCGTTGAGATCTTCTGCTGTGATGACGAACCGCAGGCCGTACGTCACGAGGGTGAAGAAGGCGCGCTTGGCGAATGGGCCGGGCGGCGGCGCGCGATGTGCGGCGATCCGCTCCTGCAGCGCACCCTCCGGGGCCGCCAGCATCTGTTCGTAAACCCAGCGCGCGGTCGCGGGAAACCGGTCGGCTTCGCGGATCATCAGGCGCTGAAGGGCAAGGCTCTCCGGTGCAAGGTGACGCTCCAGCGTCCAGCGGGCAAGCTGGGCCAAATCCTCTTCAAGCGAGGCATCGGGGCGCGCTGCGGGGCAGTCTTCGCACCAAAGTAACTTAGCCAGATGCTGGACCGCGCGTATGAACAAGCCGTTTTTGTTGACGAAATGACGATGAAGGGTGGCCGTTGAAACGCCAAGGGTGCCGATGATGCGATCGAGATTGGCCTGTCGAAACCCGTATTTCAGAAACTCGGCGGCAGCGGCATCCAGAATTGCCGCGACGCGATCTTGCGGCAAACGCAGGGACAAGGCCTTGGCTTTCGGGAACTCGCCTTCCAGATCAGTCTGCGAGCCCGCATCGCAACCGTCCACGCCTTCAGCCAGGCAGGCCATATAGCCTTCAAGCATCATCAGGACGCTGGTGCGCGCCAATGTCTGCAGCGCCTCTGGCGTCGGCTGATCATAGCCGAAAAGGTAGCGCGAGCCCTCAGCGGCAAGGCTGGCAAGGCGGCGGCTGGTCTCGACCGCATCTGGGGCAGAATGATCGCCGGCTTCCAGCAGGGGTGCCAGCTGCTCGACCGGGATTGCGAACGTGCCGAGGCGAAGGCGTCGCAACTCCTCGTACAATTCCGGAAACTGTCTGGCCGCAACGATGTTGGCTCGAACCAGACCCCGACGCTCAGCTGTCAGGGCGGCTTGCAGATAGTGCTGAACATGGCTCGTCAGGAGCTGGCTGGGCGAACGGTTTTCTGCCGATGCCGCCACAGGCTGGGGAACGGCCGGGTTCTGCATGGCATCCCGCATAACCGCTGCAAACAAGTCTGCCTTGCTGGGGTGCAGGGTGTAGATGCTCTGCTTGCTGACGCGAGCGACCCGCGCAATCGCATCAATGCTTGCGCGCTCGAAACCTTTGTCCAGAAAGACTTGGCGAGCGGCGGTCATGATGCGCTGCGTGGCTGAAGTCTGCATTGCCAATCTCCCGGCTGAAACCCTCGCGCAAGTGTGCATGAGAGGTGCACTGCCAACCGCAGGCATTCCAACCACCCCTTGGCGCCAAGGGATAAGACCGCTTTCCAGTCTTAGCAAGTACGAAAATTTTTAGTACAGAGATGCCTGAGGTCAAAATATACCCTTGGGGATAATTGCCTTGCATCCGGATGCGGAGATGCCGCAGATTTGAGGCCTTGGTGGTGTCCACGGCAGGGAGAGGATATCGGTGAGCATCAATTCGCTTGATCACGTGAACATCCGAACCTCGCGGCTCGATGAATCGATCGCGTTCTACCGGGACATCCTGGGTCTGACCGTCGGAACCATCCCCGGGTTTCAGGACACGTCGCGGGGGGCGTGGATCGAGGCAGGGAATGGACGCGCAGTCATTCACCTGAACGCGGCGATGCCGGGGCCAGACTTTCTGGGAGAGGACCGGAACTGGTCAGAAATCAAGGGGTCGGGCCGCGTTCACCATGTGGCGTTCGACTGCACAGATTTCGAAGCCATGCATCAGAGGCTGACGGACGCAGGCATTCCGCTGAAGCTCAACACGGTGGAGGCCATAAACCTGCGACAGATTTTTATCCAAGACCCCAACGACGTACTGCTTGAGCTGAACTTCCACGGCGATTGATCGTCGCTGCAGAATTGCATCTAGCGGCCTCGCGCAGTTGCGTGACCAGCGGCCGATCGTGATACGGGCTGGCGGCGGGGGAAGGATCGCGTTACCAGAGCAGGCTGTGCTGCCGAGTGCGGCGGTGGAACAGGGCTTGGCAAGGCGAGGGGGCGGCAAATGAGCGTGACGACGGTTGACGCGGTTCAGACCATCCAGAAGAGCCGTTTGAAATCAATCGTTGGCGGGTCTGCCGGCAACCTTGTCGAGTGGTTCGACTGGTATGTCTATTCGGCCTTCACCCTTTATTTTGCGCCCAAGTTCTTCCCGGATGAAAACCCGACGGCGCAGCTGCTGAGCGCGGCGGTGATTTTCGCCATCGGCTTTCTGATGCGCCCCATCGGCGCATGGGTGCTGGGGACCTACGCGGACCGCAAGGGGCGCAAGTCGGGCCTCAGCCTGTCGGTCAGCCTGATGTGCCTTGGCTCGCTGATCATCGCCTTGACGCCCACCTACGAGACCATTGGCATATGGGCACCCGTCCTGCTCGTGGTGGCGCGCCTGATGCAGGGCCTGAGCGTTGGCGGCGAATACGGTGCCAGCTCCACCTATCTCAGCGAAATGGCCGGTCGGAACCATCGCGGTTTCTTCTCCAGCTTTCAGTATGTCACGCTGATCTCCGGGCAACTGCTTGCCTTGCTGCTTCTCATCCTTCTGCAATCCACCCTGACGGATGAACAATTGCACGACTGGGGGTGGCGCATCCCCTTCTTCATCGGTTCGGCACTGGCGGTTGTGGTCTATTTCATCCGTCGCGGCCTGCTGGAAACCCAGTCGTTCGAGGAGAAGGACAGCCACGCCCGCGCCGATCAGGAGAAATCCAGCCTGTTTACCCTTTTCATGCGGTATCCACGCAAGGCGCTGACGGTGATGGCGCTGACGGCAGGCGGCACGCTCGCCTTCTACACCTACACCACCTATCTCCAGAAGTTTCTGGTCAACACCAGCGGTTTTTCCAAGGAAGCCGCCACGCAGATCACGGCTGGTGCGCTGTTCGTTTTCATGCTGGTCCAGCCGCTGGCTGGCCTGCTGTCGGACCGCGTCGGGCGCAAACCCCTGATGATCGGGTTCGGCATTCTGGGGGTCGCCTTTACCTATGTGATCTTTGATGCCTTGGCCAATACCCAGTCCGTATGGGTGGCCTTTGGCTTGTGTCTGGCCGGGCTGCTGATTGTCACCGGGTACACCTCCATCAATGCCGTGGTGAAGGCGGAAATGTTCCCGGCGCATATTCGCGCGCTGGGCGTTGCGTTTCCCTATGCCTTGGCCAACACTCTGTTCGGCGGTACCGCCGAGGCCGTGGCGCTTGGGTTCAAGCAGGCGGGGGCAGAGAACTGGTACTTCTGGTATGTGACGGGAATGATCGGACTATCACTGCTCGTCTATATTTTCATGAAAGATTCCAAGCGCCATAGCGAAATTCTCGAGGATTGAGCCGGCTCCCTTCCAGTTTCATTTCGGATCTGGAACCCCAAGGCGCGCTTTGGCGTTCAGGTTGGCAAGCTTGGAGCCTTTCAAATGCCCCGAACCCGGTCCCTGCCGCCGCATGGTCGATCCCTGAGCCCTCCTGAATATCTGGCTGCTCAGCCCAGAGTTTCAGGCCTGATCAAGGTGTCGGCCACGCTGGTCTCAGCCGCCGTCATCATCGCCGGGCTGTACTTCGGACAGGATCTTCTGATCCCGTTCGCCATCGCCATTCTGATCAGTTTTGCCCTTAACCCTGCCGTTGCGTGGCTTGGGCGGCTCGGCATGCCCCGGGTGGGGTCGGTACTGATTGTGCTGGCGCTGATGCTCGGCCTTATGGGCGGGTTGCTGTTTGTCCTTGCCACCCAGGTTCGCGCCCTCAGCGCCGAGCTGCCGACCTACCAGACGACCATCCGCGAAAAGATTGCTGACCTGCGCTCCAGCATGACCAGCCCCGGCATGTTAGATGGCGCGTTGCAGACGGTCGATATCGTCCAAAGAGAAGTGGAGGCCGCGGAGGCTCAGGCGGAGGCACGGGAAGATATCCAGCGGGTCGAGATGGTGCCGGCGCCGCAGTCCCCGTTCGACATGGCAATGACCTGGCTTGGGCGGTCTGCCGATCCGCTGGCCACGGCAGGTATCATCCTGATCTTCATCTTTCTGGCTCTGCTCGACAGAAGTGATCTGCGGGACCGCTTTTTGCGCATGCTGGGCGGCAACCTGCACCGTTCAACGGATGCAATCGAGGAGGCCGGTGCCCGCATCAGCAGATATCTTCTGATGCAACTGCTGGTGAACGTGACGTATGGCGTGCCGATGGCGCTCGGCCTGTGGGTTATCGGCGTGCCCGGTGCCTTGCTCTGGGGGGTGGTGGCCACTGTCCTGCGGTTTGTGCCGTACGTCGGGCCCGTGATCTCGGCGCTCTTCCCGCTTACGCTGGCTTTCGCGGTTGACCCCGGCTGGAACATGGTTCTGTGGACGGCAGCGCTGATCGTGGGGCTGGAGCTTGTCAGCAACAACGTGGTCGAGCCATTGCTGTACGGCTCCAGCACCGGGCTGTCGGTCATGTCGCTTATTGCAGCCGCCATGTTCTGGACGGCGCTTTGGGGACCGGTCGGCCTGATTCTGTCCACGCCGCTGACCGTGTGCCTGCTGGTGCTTGGCCGCAATCTGCCGCAGCTGCAGTTCCTTGAAATTCTCCTGGGTGCAACGCCGGTGCTCGACCTGCCGACGCGCATCTACCAGCGTCTGATTGCCGACGACGTCGATGAAGCGGTCGAAATTGCCGAGGCCGAGATCGAAGAAGGGTCCGTCACGGATTTCTACAATGACGTCGGCATCCCGGTTCTCCGGCTGGCGAGTGAAGATTACCTGCACTCTGCAACGGCCGAACACCGCCTGCGCTTCGCCAACGGCATGGACGACATGCTGGAGGAGTTGCAGGAGCACTATGCTCCGCGCGAGCTTGCGCCTGATAAACCGGCAGTTATCTGCATCGGCGGGAAGTGGGAAATCGATGCCATGGCGTCGGTCATGCTGGCGCATGCGCTGTCTCTTGAAGGGGTCTCGGCCGCGACACGCCCCTTGAAAGCGCGATCAAGCGAACCCGCGGCCTTGCCGGAACTGGATGGCGCGAAGGTCATTTGCCTCAGCTTTTTCAGCGCATCGCCCGTCATGAGTGCGCGTGTTCTCTGCCGCCGCCTGCACCGCCGCTGGCCGGGCGTGCGTATTGTTCTCGCCTTCTGGAATGCCCCGGCGGATATTCTAACCGATGAAATGCTGGAGCAGCTTGGCGCGGATGAGGTGGTGACTTCCATGGAAGAAGCCGTGCTGCGGCTTCAGCGTATGGTTTCCCCGGGCGACGCGCGCGTGATTCAGCGTCCGGAGCGGCCGGAAAACGAGCAGGAGCGGGTCAAGGCGCTGCACCAGTCAGGCCTTCTTGAGGACCGCTACCGAGAGCAGCTTGACGCCATCGCCAAGCGGGCGGCGGATGTGTTCGATGTGGGGCTGGCCATCGTCACTGTGGTGGCAGAAGATGAGGAGCGGATCATCGCCCAGAGCGGACCACTGCCGCGCAGTCTCGTGGATGAAAGCAACCGTCCCCGGATGCTCCCGCGTGACGATGCCATTTGCAGTTACGTGGTGGCGGACGGCCAGACCCTCAGCATCGCGGACCTGGAGCGGGATCCGCGATTTGCGGACAATCCGGCAATAGAGGCGTCAGGCCTGCGGTTTTATACCGGCGCGCCGCTGCGCGTCGGCAAGGATCTGGTACTAGGGGCCATCTGCATTCTGGATACCAAACCGCGCGCTCTGGATGCGGATGAAATCGAGCTTCTGGAGACCATGGCGGCCGACGTGATGGAGCTCGTCGGCGCGCCAACCCAGAAGGAGCCGGCGCGTGGCAAGGACGCGGACAGCGACGGCGCCACCGCAACGGTTGGCCAGAAAGTGCCGGATTGAGCGCCGTCGGTCGGCCCCGCCCTCAGGGCAAGGCCGCCAGCAGCCGCTCGATGTCTTCCATGTCGTTGAAGACCGAAGGGGTCACCCTGAACCGGTTGCGGCTGACCATGATCTGGACGTCTGCGGCGGCCAGACGAGGGCGCAGCTTGCCGGCAGCGTCCTCAAGGATACACGTCACGATCGGCGCGCGGCTCTCCGGCGGGGTTGCAAGAACGTAGCCCCGCTTCGGCAGTTCGTCCTTCAGCCGGGCAGTCAGGGTCTGCGCGTGGGACTGAATGTTCGCGGGCCCGAGCTTCAAGATGTAGTCCAGCGAGTGGTGCAGCTGGGCAACAACGGTATGCGCGTAGGTCCCAAAAGCGAAGTGCCCCATGGCCGATGACGGAAAGCCGTAATCGGCAATCGTCTCGCCCGGCGGATCGAGCGGGTAGGCGTGGGAGGTGAAGCGGTTGAGCCCGTAATAGCCCCACTGGGTGCGCGGCAGCAGGTCGAGCCGATCCTTGCGCGCATAAAGAAAGCCCAGGCCAAAATCGCCCATCAGCCACTTGTAGCTGGCGCAGGCGGCAAAATCGACGCCGCTTTCCTTCACATCCAAAGGCATGCAGCCTGCGGCGTGGACGATATCCGCATAGACCATGGCCCCGTGGGCATGGGCGATCTCACAGACCTTCTTCAGGTCATGGGTGAAACCGTTGAAAGTGGAGACCAGAGACAAGGCCACCAGCTTGGTGCCCTTGCGCACGGCGCGCTCGATATCCTCCAGCATGATGCGACCGTCGCGCGGGCGCAGCCACGTGACATCACAGCCGAGCTTTGCCATTTCCTCATAGAGCGGGAACGAGCCGAAGAAGTGCAGGGTATCGGTGACGATATGGGCATCCCTGGCAGGTAGACCGAGCGCCCGCAGCACCATATGCTCGCCTGTCGTCGTGCTCTGCACGAAGGCGATTTCGTCCGGCTCGGCATTGATCAGCCGCGCAAACTTTGCCCGCACGCCATCGGAGTCCAGTTTGTGGCCAGCGGCGGCGGGATCAAGGCTGCGCTTGGCAAGGTAGGCCTCGATGGCGGCACGCGCTCCGTGGCTCATCGGATGGCTGGTGCCGGAGTCCAAATAGACCCCGCTTGTTTTCTGAAACGAGGCCTTGTCCGGCAGTGAAGGTGGGGCCGGCGTTGCCGTATGACCTGAGCGAGAAGCCATGGCGACGACAGGCAGGGTGGCTGCCATGCCGATCCATTCCCGGCGGGTTACGCTCATGCCTTGTCCTCCTTGTATTCCGGCGCGCAGTATAACACGGCCCATGGGCACAAACCGTTCAGGTCGGGGGGTGATTGGAGGCGGCGCGGGAGAATTTTATTCCCTGAATCTGCCAATAGAGCGTCTACTATGTCGGGAAGCGCTGCTTTTTTCTTGCATGAAAAGCAGATTGCCCTCTGGCCTCCGGTACGATTGAGCTGTGGGGAAACCGAGTGCGCACACCGACGTGCGGGGGAATTTGCATGAAGAACTGGCTGTTGTTGCCTGCGGCTTTTGCCTGCCATTTGGGGGTAGCTACGACTCCCGCAGCGCTCGCCTCCAGTCCGGTATCGCAGGCACAGATCGCCTCGGCTCAGCCTGCGGCGATCGTGACCCAGCATGTCGGCACGTTCAATGGCAAGCGCGTTGTCTATTCGGCGCTGGTGGAACCCATCGACGTGCCCGATGCCAGCGGCAAGCCTGCGGCCCGGCTGGTGAGCTTTTCCTATGTGGCTAGGGATCAGGGCAAGCCTGCGAACCGCCCCGTCCTGTTCCTGTTCAACGGCGGGCCAATCACGCCTTCCATCTGGCTGCACATGGGCTCGGTCGGCCCCAAGCGCATCGCATTCCCGGATGACCTTGCGGCGGATCCTTCCAGCTACAAGCTCGTCGATAACGCCTATTCCCTTCTCGATGTAGCGGATCTGGTGTTCATCGATCCGGCCTCGACCGGCTACAGCCGCACCTTGCCGGGCACGCCGCCGGAGGCCTATTTCTCGGTCGACAGCGATGCGCAGCAGGTCAGCGCATTCATTGTGGAATGGTTGAAGCGGCACGACCGGATGCAGTCGCCCAAGTATGTGCTGGGGGAGAGCTACGGCACCAACCGCGCCGCCGCCGTCACCAGCCAGCTGGCGGCACGGCCGGAGCCGGTGCTGCTGGATGGCGTCGTGCTGTTCGGTCAGGCGTTGAACATCGTTGAGTACGTGCAGCGCTCGGGCAACATCATGAGCCATGTCGTCTCCCTGCCGACGCTGGCGGCGCTGGGCTGGTATCACGGCAAGGTGGAGAAGAACGGGCGCACGTTCGAGGCCTTTCTGGATGAAGTGCGCGCCTTTGCCCGCACGGAGTATCTGACGGGGCTGGTACAGGGCAATGCGCTGGACGTGCAGACGCGCGAACGGCTGGCGGTGCGGCTTGCCGGATACACCGGCATTCCGGCCGGCTATTTCCGCGTGAACGACCTCAAGATCAGCAAGGAGCGGTTCCGTGCGGAACTCCTGAAGGAGCGAGGTCTCCTGCTGGGCCGCGCGGATGCGCGCTACACTGCGCCTTTAACCGAGAAGGGGCTGGGGCCTGATCCCTCCAACATCACCCGGCCTGCCTTCGAGCAGTTCATGAACCAGTATGTGCGCGAGCATCTGAAGGTGACGTGGGATGCGCCCTACGTGCTCGACTCCCCAATCAAGGGCATTGATGAATGGGACTGGGGCGGCTCGACCCCGTTCTCCGACTGGCCCTACATGTCCCTGATTGGGAAGGTTATGGAACAGGCGCCGCAACTGCGGGTCATGATGAGCAACGGCTATTTTGATACCATGACCACTATCGGCGCGATGGAATATGCCGCCGTGCAGTCGGGCTGGCCCAAGGAGCGCGTGAGCCTGGCCTACTACGAGGGCGGACACATGGCCTATACGGTCGAGCGCAGCGCCCGCAAGTTTGCGGATGACCTGCGCGCGTTCATGCAGGCAGGCCAGCACGAGGGCGGACGGTGAGATGACGGATTTCCTGACCTTTCAGGCGGCGGACGTCGAGGCGCTGCTGGACTATGACGGCTGCATTGCGGCCATACGCAAGGCCATGGCGGCGCTGTCCGCCAGCAGCGAGCCACAGCCGCTGCGCACGATCCAGACGCTCGCGCCGGGCAAGATGTTCGGCCTGATGCCGGGCGCGTTGCCAGGAGAGGGCAGGTTCGGGGCCAAGCTGGTCAGCGTGTTCGGTGATCCTGAGCGCCCGGGCCGTGCGGCCCACCGCGGCGTCGTCGTGCTGTTCGAGGGCGATGCAGGCACGGTTCTGGCCGTGGCGGATGCGGGCACCATCACCCACATCCGCACTGGCTGCGCCAGCGCGGTGGCCACCGATGCGCTGGCCCGCCCGGATGCCCGCACCCTGGCCGTGTTCGGCACCGGTGCGCAGGCAGAGTCTCATATTCTGGCGATCAGTCGCGTCCGCAAGCTTGAGCGCATCCTGCTGTGGGGCCGAGCGCCGGAGCGCGCCGCAGCGCTGGCCGCGCGGTTATCGCCCGCCGTAGGCCTGACCATCGAGGCAACGACGGATGGGCGGGCAGCAGCCGAGGCGGCAGACATCATCTGCACGGTCAGCGGCGCGGACAAGCCGATCCTGTTCGGGGCATGGGTGCGCCCTGGCACCCATGTGAACGTGGTCGGCTCCAGCTACCTTGGCCCGGTTGAGGTGGATGCCGATCTGGTCGTCGCCAGCCGGTATTTCGCCGACTATCGCCCGTCAGCGCTTGCTGCTGCGTCAGAGCTAGCAGAGGCCAAGGCCGAGGGGCGCATTGATGACAGCCATATCGCCGGGGAAATCGGCGAGGTGCTGCTGGGGCGCATCATGGGGCGGCAGAGCGCTGAGCAGATCACCCTCTACAAGTCTCTCGGCCATGTCGTGCAGGACCTGGCCGCTGCCACCTATGTTTATTCCCGTGCCGCCGAGCGGAGGACCAAGTGAAGCTTTCCAATCTGTTGCGTATTTCCGCGCTGTTGCTGCTGACGTCGGCATCAGGGGCGCTCGCCGCCACGATCGAGCGGCTGTCCGTCGTCAGCAACGGCGAGGTCGTCGGCACGGTTGTCGGCACGACGGAGGGCAACCGCACGGAAGTGACGTACGCCGTTGACGACAACGGACGTGGCCCCAAGCTGCGCGAGGAAATCGAGCTTGGGAAGAACGGCATTCCGGTGCGCTGGACCTCGACAGGCCGTTCGCTGATGGGCGGCACGGTAGACGAGCGCTATGTGTGGGAGAAGGGCCGCGCCACGTGGTCCAGCCAAGCGGACAAGGGCGAGACCGAGGCGGCAGCGCCGCCGCTCTACATCATGAATGACAGCAGTCCGTGGGCGGAGGGTGTTTATGCCCGCGCCGCGCTCTTGGCAAAGGGCAACCGGCTTGCGGTTCTGCCCGGCGGCGAGCTGCGCCTGACCAAGGTGCGGGACCTGAGCGTGGGTGCGGGGGCCAAGGCGACCGCGGTTACGGCCTACCGGCTGGACGGTGTGCAGCTGGAGCCGGGCTACCTGCTGCTGGACGCTGAGCAGCGGTTGTTCGCCACGTTCAGCGCAAAAAGCGCCACGGTGCGCGAAGGCTACGAGGCCGAAGTGCCGCAGCTTCTGGCGCTGGGTACGGAGCTGGAAACCGAGCGGATGCAGACCCTGCAACAGCAGCTGGCGCATCGCTTCGATGCACCGGTGCGCATCCGCAACGTGCATGTTTTCGACCCGCGCACTGGAAAGCGCGGTCCGTTGTCGACCGTTGTCGTGATGCGGGACCGTATCACGCAAGTTTTGCCTGAGGACGGCAAAGCGGCACCCGCCGATCAGGTGGTGATCGACGGCGCGGGCGGCACGGTCTACCCCGGCCTGCACGACATGCATTCCCACACGACCCTGCAATCCGGCCTGTTCTATCTGGCGGCGGGCGTGACGGGCACGCGTGATCTGGGCAACAACAACGCTTTCCTGCAGAACCTTTTGCCGCGCCTCGAGGCGGGCCAGATCGCCGGGCCGCGCATCGTGCCGACGGGGTTCCTTGAGGGACGCAGCCCGTATTCGGCCCGCCACGGCATCATTGCCGCAACGGAAGAGGAGGCGGTTGCCGCCGTGCGCTGGTATGCGGACCGGGGTTATGAGCAGATCAAGATCTACAACTCCCTCGCGCCGGAATGGGTAAAGCCAGTGGCGGACGAAGCCCACAGGCTTGGTCTGCGGGTAACGGGCCATGTTCCGGCCTTTTCCAACCCGGACCGGGTCATCAATGACGGCTACGGCGAGATTGCGCACATCAACCAGCTGATGCTGGGCTGGATATTGGGGCCGGAGGAAGACACGCGCACGCCGCTGCGCCTCACCGCTATGGCGCGCGGCGGTGACCTCGACCTGAACAGCGCGCGGGTGCGCAAGACCGTTGACCGGATGAAGAAGGATGGCATCGCGCTCGATCCGACCGCGCTCATCCTCGAGCGTCTGATGCTGAGCCGTGCGGGCGAGGTCAATGCGGGGGATGCCGATTATCTGGAGCACATGCCGATCGGCTATCAGCGCTACCGCAAGCGCAGCTTCGTCACCATCAAATCGCCGGAAGAGGACCAGGCCTACAAGGACGGCTTCGCCAAGGTGCTGGAAGTGCTGGCAACGCTGCACAAGGAAGGCATTCAGCTGCTGCCGGGCACGGACGATACCACCGGCTTTACCGTCCACCGGGAGTTAGAGCTTTACACCAAGGCGGGCATCCCTGCGTCCGACGCGCTGCGCCTCGGCACGCTGGCCAGTGCCGAATATCTGGGCCGTGACCATGAGCGCGGCACCATCGAGCAGGGCAAGCTGGCGGATTTCGTGCTGGTGGCCGGCGACCCGACGCAGGATATCCGTGAGATCAAGAAGGCGCGCATGGTGCTGAAGGGCGGTGCGATCTACTTCCCCTCGGAGATCTACAGCGCGCTCGGCATTCGGCCGTTCGCCTCCGCGCCGGAAGTCAAAAAGCCTACAGAGGCTGCAAGCGCAAACTAGCCTCTGGCTGATGGGAAAGGGGGGGGAGGATGGCCTCCCCCCTTTCTACTTTGCCCGCAGGAACTGGCGCACGATATCCGCCGTGTGCTGCCGGTTGGCGTCGCCCTCGAACGGAGAATGCCCGGCGGGCAGGAGGACGCGGTTCACCCGCTCCAGCGGCACGCCGCCATGAGTAATGGCGTACCACGGCCCCAGCACTGGCGTTGCAAGGTCATAATAGCCGCCGAGCAGGAGCAGGGAGACATCAGGCTTGGCCTGCATCAGCTTTGCGATGTTCGGCGTCGCGTCACGGGAGGACGGGTAGCGGTTGTCTCCGCGCCAGTCCCAGTTGAAGTTCACGTCGAGCGTCAGGGAAAAATAATCCCGGCGCGTTTTGACGCCGATGTCCCGCCGCAGATAGTCGGCGATGGGGGCCGAGCGGATGACGTTGGTCTTGCCGAGCCCCAGTGCGGGGTCATTTGCCGCCGCCGGGCGGTTGCTGTTGGTGGGCGGCTGGGCCTTGGGAGCGGTCACGCGCACATCAAGGCGGCCGACCAGCTTGTCCGCCAGAAGGGATTCCAGGAAATTCTGGCTGCCGACGCGCAGGTTCGCCTTGCTGATGGCTTCCTGAGGCAGGCCGATCAGCGTCGCCATGCGTTCGGCCAGCCGATCCCGCTCTGGCCCGGGCAATGCGCTGCCCTGTTGCAGGGCAAGGGCATAGTCGCCTTGCGCGAAGGCGCGCGCTTCTTCCCAGACCATGTCAGGCGTGCGGGTGTCATCGCCAGATTTGCGATGATGCCAGGCGGCGACGGCCAGTGTCGGCAGGGTGATGATGTAGTGCTGGTCGCCCGCGCTGAGGCCGGGGTCGAGCAAGGGAGAGAGGAGGATCAGCCCTTTGACGTTGAGGTCCTCCATATGGCGGGACATGAGAGCAAGGCGGTAGCCGCCGTAGCTTTCACCGGCAACGAACACGGGAGAGGCGGTGCGGCCCTCCTCCTTCAGCCAGTTGCGAATGAAGACATGAGCGGCCTGCGCATCGCCCTCGGGCGACCAGTAGGCCTTCCCGCCGCCTTCGCGCAGCTCCCGGCTGAACCCGGTGCCGACAGGGTCGATGAACACCAGATCGGCAACGTCGATCAGGCTTTCGCGGTTTTCAACCAGCCTGCGTTCGCCGCCCGGCTTGTCCTGCGCAAGGCGGCGGGGGCCGAAGGCGCTGAAATGAAGCGGGGAGGAAGAGGCCCCCGGCCCGCCGTTGAAGAGGAACAGCACCGGCCGCCGAGCCGCATCGCGCACATCCTCGCGGACATAGCTGGTGGCGGAAATGGTGGCCTGAGGAGCGCCGGCATCATCCCTCAGCACGGTCTCCGACCAGCGGGCCATATAGCGGACGGCAGCATTGCCCACGGTGACGCTGTGCCGGGCGCGGGCAGGGGCAAGCGGACCATCGCTGGCAACCGGCGTCGGGTCCGGCCGGACGGCGTTGATGTCGGGCTGGGCCACGGCAACCGTCATGAGGGCCAGTAGTGCCGTTGCGGTAACGCCAAGCAGTTTCACGCGCGTTGCTCCCTTCCGGTTGTGGCAACGAAGTATAGCAACGCCGCCTGCGGAAATTTTCCTGTGTTGGGCGGATCTGGCGTTCTCGCGCCGGTTTTTATGCCGCAAAGCCCCGCGCGTTGAATTCGGGCGGACAGCCCGGGCGGCTGTGCCACCACATTGGTTGCAGAAGCGACCATTTTTATGCGCGGCGCGCCATAAAGGTCCGGATAATGAGAGAACATATTCTTCCCGCTCCGCCGTAGGTTCCTCTCAGTTGAGTAGTAGAGAGATCGGCGGACCTGTGACCCGAGTGTTTGAGCGGCCCTCTGAGGAGGCCTATGCCCAGTGGATTCGGCGTGTCGTCAGGCGCAGCCGGCAGGATGGCCGTTCGTTCATCTCCCTGTTCGACAGCTCTGTGCCCGAGCCGGTCGAGCTGTTGCAGGAAACGATCGCGGCGGGCTTCTCCCGGCCGCTGACCTCCCGCTATACCAGCGCATTCTCTGGCGGTAACCCCTATGTGCTGGACGTGGTGGCGGCCCGTCATGGTGTGCCGCGCGATCAGGTGATCTGCACCACCGGCGCAACCGGTGCGCTGGCATTGCTCTACCGTGCCCTGACCCGTCCGGGCGATCATGTGCTGGTGGAAACGCCCGGCTTTGACCTGTTCACTGATCTGGCCAAGGCACAGCACCTCTCCGTCACCTCGTTTGCCCGGACTGGAGAGCGCTACGAGATCGATGTGGATGCGGTCATGGAGGCGGCGCAGCCGAACACCCGGCTGATCGTGATCTCCAACCTGCACAATCCGTCCGGTATGTTGGCCAGCCCTGAGACTCTCGTGGCGCTGGCAACGGCTGCCGAGCAGAGGGGCATTCGCGTGGTTGTGGACGAGGTGTATGGCGACTATGCCGATGTGGCGGCGCGGCCCGAGCCGGCGGCCTGTCTTGCGCCGAACCTCATTACCATCAACAGCGTCACCAAGATCTATGGCCTTGCGACCCTGCGCTGCGGCTGGATCGTTGCCGCGCCAGATATCATGGCCAGCATCCGCGCGCTCAGCGACCGGACGGAGTTCGGCATCTCCAACCTGTCCCATGCCGTGGCGGCACTGGTGCTTGAGAACAGCGCGCCGTTCGAGGCTTTCTCTGCGGACATGATTGCGGCGGCCCGCCCGGTGCTGGAGCGCTACTACAACCGCTGGCAGGCCGAAGGGCTGGTGGAAGGTCAGTTGCCGGACGCCGGCTGCATCTGTTTTCCGCGCCTTGCCGGCATTGCGGACAGTTACAGCTTCTCCGAATGGCTGGCGGCGGAGCAGCAGGTGATCGTTGCTCCCGGCGAGTATTTTGACGCGCCCGGCCATATCCGCATCGGCTTCGGCAAGGAGGCGGACCAGCTGGAGCAGGGGCTGATGCGGCTGGAGGCAGGGCTGCGCACCTGGCGTGCCGGGGTGTAGCCGGCCGCTTTGCTGCCCTGCGCCATTCGCAGTGCCTTTGATGTTCGGCGTTTGAAAAGCGCACATATTCCCCTATTGATTGGGAATCGGCCGGGTAGAGTTCCGGCCGGTTCGCTGTCTCGTGCGTGGGGTAAGTATGTCTGAGGGACTGACCGCCTTCGATATCAAGATTCTGGAAGTGCTCCAGAAGGACGCTTCCCTGTCGACGGCGGAAATCGCGGAACGGGTCGGGCTGTCTCAGTCGCCCTGCTGGCGGCGGTTGCAGCGGCTGCGGGAGGAAGGGTACATCTCCCGGCAGGTGGCGATCCTCAACCGCGAGAAGCTGAACAACGTCATCTTCATCATCTCGACACTGAAGATGTCGACGCTGACCGACGAGCAGCGCCGCGAGTTTCTGCGCAAGATCGATGCCATTCCGGAGATTCTGGAATGCTACACCATCTTTGGCGACCGGGACGTGATGATCAAGGTCGCCGCACCGTCCATGCCCTGGTACCAGACCTTCCTGACCGATGTGGTCCTGAAGCTGCCGGGCGTGCTGGATGCGCAGTCCATCGTCACGCTGGCCGAACTGAAGCACACCACGGCCATTCCGCTGCGGGGAAATCTTTCCCTCTGAGGCAGGCAATCAGAAACGAATTATGCGCTGCCGCACTCCTCGTCGCAGGATTGGCATAACCTGCGCCAGAGCCAGTCTCTAGAGTTCGATCCGTCATGGGCCTGTTTTCCGCGTCAGGGTGGGGTCGCATGGCAGGGACTTCGCCGAAGGCTGATCCGCGGGGCGGAAGCATGGGGCCTTCGGGGAACCAGAAAAGGAACAGCACGGTGCGCCAGCGTCTCGCGTGGACGACCTTCACGCTTCATCACCCGGGGACTGCAAAAGGTGAGGAGACGCGGCGCAGTCCGTGCCGGGCGGCCGGTATCATGACGGGCTTGCTGGCTGCGACCCTGCTGGCCAGCCAGGCCCTGATCCCGGCCGCCCACGCTGCCCCGGCGCAGGACAGTCAGGCCGCGGCGCCGCGCAGTTTCACGACCGGCCACAGCGGCGTCTTCGGGGGGCAGCGGCTGAGCTACAAGGCGGTGGTGCAGGAGCACTTCGTCACTGACGCCGCAGGCAAGCGCACCGCCAGCATTTTCACCACCAGCTATGTTCGCACCGATGGCAAGGCCAACGAGGCCCGTCCGGTGATCTTTGCCTTCAACGGGGGGCCGGGCTCGTCCTCCATCTGGCTGCACATGGGGTTCCTCGGGCCGCAGCGGGTGGATTTTGATGATGCGACCAGGCCCGCCACCACGCCGCCGTTCCGCACGCAGGCCAATCCGGACAGCCCGCTGGACGTGGCCGACATCGTGCTCATCGACCCGCCCGGCACCGGCTTCAGCCGCGTGCTGCCGGACGGCAAGCCGGAGCAGTTCTACGGCGTCGAGCAGGATGCCCGCGCCACCATCGAGGTCATGCACCAGTGGGTCCGCGCGCACGGCCGCTGGAACGCGCCCAAGTATCTGGTCTCGGAGAGCTACGGCACGGTGCGGGCGGCGGCCGTCGCCAAGCTGGCCGCCGGCGGACCAATGGAAACCGGCGGCATGGACGGCCTGACGCTGAACGGCATCATCCTGCTTGGCCAGGCCATGGACATGAGCGGCGGCGATGGCGACCTTGGCGTGGCGATGGCTCTTCCCTCGCTTGCAGCAACGGCCTGCTATTTCGGAAAGGTGGCCGAGGGGTGCACGGCGGAGGGGCAGGCAGAGGCCGCCCGGCGGTTCGTTGCCGAGCGTTACCTGACGGCGCTTTATGCCGGGTCCGCCCTGCCTCAGGCAGAGCGTGAAGCCGTGGCCGCAGAGCTTTCCCAACTGCTCGGCCTGCCCAAGCCTGCCATCCTGGCGAGCGATCTGCGGCTCTCGCCAGGCGCGTTCGCGCGTCAGGTGCTGGCGGGCGAAAAGAAGCAGGTGGGGATGTATGACGCGCGCTTCACCCTGCCGCTGGCGCCCAATGGTAATGATCCGGTCGCGGATGATCCAGCCATGGGCCAGTATGTGCCGGGCTTTGTGGCTGCGTGGAACAGCTACGCGCGGGCAACCCTCAAGGTGACGCTCGACTTGCCCTACGAACCGATCGCTTTCCGCTCGGTCAACGCGCGCTGGGACTACGGCTTTGGCCCCGGCGTACCGGTGCGCCGGAACTATGCAACGGATCTGGCGGTTGCCATGCGGCGCAACCCGCAGCTGCGGCTGCTGGTGGGCACGGGCTATTATGATCTGGTGACGACGCTGGGTGCCGCCGAATACACGGTGCGCCATGCAGGCATGCCGCTGGAGGCGGTCACCTTCCGCGAATATGAATCCGGGCACATGCCCTATCTGGGCGCGGCCTCCCGCGCGAAACTGGCGGCGGACGTGCGCGCCTTCGTGCAGGGGCAGAAGTGATGGCGACGAGCGTATCCGAGACCGCGCAGCGCCGGGACGTGGGGCTGGCCGGGGTCGTGATGTTCGGCACCGGCACGGCCATCGGCGTTTCCATTTTCACCGTGTTGCAGCCGGCGGCCTCCGTGGCCGGAAGCGGGCTGCTGCTGGCGCTGCTGCTGGCGGCGGTGCCGATGCTGCTGTTTGCCGTCACCTATGCGTATCTGGGCTCCGCCGTGCCGGTGTCCGGCGCGTCCTATGAATGGCCGCGCCGCTTCCTGCATCCGTTCGTGGGCTTCCTGATTTCCTGGCTGCGCATTCTCAGCAATGTGGGGGCGCTCACGGTTCTGGCGCAAATTCTGATCAGCTATGTGGGCATGGTGGTGGCGCTGCCGCTGAAGCCCACCATGGCAGTGCTGCTCACGATTATCTTTGCGCTCAACTACATCGGCGTCTCTGTTGCCGCTCGGGTGCAGAACCTGCTGATGGTTCTCCTGCTCGGCGTGTTCGGCGTGTTCGTGGCGGGCGGCCTGCCGCAGGCGGATTTCTCGGTGCTGACGCAGGCGCTGGAAGCACAGCCGCTCGTCGTGCTTGCGGCCGTGCCGCTGATGATCAGCCTGTTCCTCGGCATCGAATCCGCCGTCGAGATCGGCGAGGAAGTGCGCCAGCCAGGCCGCAACATTCCGCTCGGCATTGCGCTTGCCATCGGCCTGACGGCGCTGGTCTACGGTCTGGTCTCCATCACGGCACTGGGAGCGCTTGGGCCGGAGGGGTTGTCGTCCAGCGCTGCACCGCTCCTCGAGGCGGCTCAAGGATCGCTGGGCAGCTGGGCAACGCCGGTGGTCGTGGCCGCAGCGGCGGTTGCGATCCTGACCTCGATGAACTCCATCGCGCTCACCTTCTCGCGCAGCCTGCTCGCAATGGGGCGGGCGGGCGCATTCCCGACGGCGCTTGGCAAGATCCACCCCCGATTTGCAACGCCGCACCGTGCCGTGGTGGCGGGCTATGCGCTGGCGATGACCGGCTTGCTCATGCCCACGAGCCTCATTTTCCTGCTGCTCGCCGTGAACATTCCAACCATGCTGAAATACGTCGCCTGCTCGCTCTCGGCGGTGCGCGTGGCAAAGGCGCACCCGGAGATCCACGCGCGCAGCTCGCTTGGCCTTGGCCGCCGGGCGGCGGCACTTAGCGGCATTCTTGCCGCCGTATGCGGTCTTGCGATCATTGCTGTCGGCTTCCAGGCGGACTGGCGGGCCTATGCGCTGGTCGCGGGCTGGGCCGTGGTGGGCGTCGTTTTCTGGGTCGTGCGCCGCCGCATTATCGCGGCGTAACGCCTACCACACGCGGCACTGGTCCTCCGGCACCGTTGGCACCCGCACCCAGCGGAAGCCTTCGCGGGTCTCGCCCGCCACTGAGTAACGGGCGGCCAGACGGGCAAAGCATGGCCCAAAGGCGTTGCTGGCGGGCTGGAGCACTTCCGCGCCTTCCAGAATGACGCGCTCGAAGCGCTCGCGCTCGCCCTCGTCCAGCTCCTGCGTGATCAGCTCCAGCCAGCGTGCGTGGTCGAAGCGATGGCCGCTTTCCCGCTCGCGGAAGATCTGGAACAACAGGGTCTCCAGCGTGCGCGCGCCGCCAGATTTCGCCCGGATGCGGGCGTCCAGATCGGCAAAGTAGAGCGCGCCGCGCTGGTAGGGCATGTGCCGGATGACGGCATCGCTGAAGCCGACTTTCGTGATCTCGGCGGCGGACATGCGCAGGGCAGGGTTGGAGTAGTAGTCAGACGCCAGATCGTTGATGGCGGCCTCATACTCGTCCAGAGTTTCAAAATTGCCGCGGGCCGGCAGAATGGTCTGGTAGTAGGTCGTCAGTCCTTCGCTGAACCAGCTGGAGATGCCGTGGGGCGCATCAATGCCGCCCGTCCACTGGTGCAGCATTTCATGAATGAGCGTGGTGCGCGGGGCGACCGCGGCTTCGCCCGGCTCGAGCGGCCCGCGCGACAGCATGAACGACTTTGGCAGGGCAGTCGCCCCGCCATAGGGCGGCTGCTCGTGGAACCGCATGAAGACGCGGTAATCCGGCATCGGCTTCAGGTGCGGGAAATAGCCGGCCAGCCAGCGATAGACCTCTGCCGCCCAGGCCATTTCCATGGGCGCATCGAACGTCGGCGTGCCGAGCCATGCGGCGCTGAAGCCATGGCTGCCGTTCTCCCGGGGATGGCGTCCGGCCGGGCCTGCCAGATACCAGCCTTGCGCCAGATCGCTGGGGGAGGCGGCCGTTGCCGTGCCTTCGCCGTGGGAGGTGACGGCAATGGAGCCTGCCGGAAGATCACCCAGATCCCAGTGCAGGGTGGCGGGCATGTCGGTCTGGTCCGCGGGTTGGATCAGAATGCTGACGCCCGCGCCCGAGACGCCGCCGCCAACCGGGCGCATGGCGAACGGCGGGCCGTTGGGGGCGCCGTCGGGCAGAACCTGCGCGCGGTAGCGCACGGTGACCGGGTAGTGCGCGGTGCGCTCCGCCGTCCAGTGACGGAAATAGGGAAAGCCCCCGGGCACGGCCGGGTCATCCTTCACGGACATGGGCAGCGGGCCGGACTGGTCCTCGATCACGAGATCGATCATCCGCTCCGCCGCGCCGGGCACGCCGGGGTAGACGATGGGAGCAACGAGGCGCAGCGGCTCGCCCCGTTGGGACGCGGGCGCGCTGATTTCCAGCGTCACGTCAATGGCGCTGACGTGCGCGCCGCCTTCCCTGACGGGCCTCAGTGTGGCGACGTACCAGCCCTTGCTTTCCAGCGCCTGCGACGGGGGCGAGGCAGGGGCGGCTGCATGGCCGGGCAGGGCAAGCAGCAGGCCGCCCGAGAGTGCGGTCGCAAGCGCGGTGGCGAGAAGGAAATGCGGGCTCATCGAGCGGCTTCCTGCTGTACCGAAGCGCGGCATTCCGCCTTGCCGACACTGGCCGGGTTCAGCTCCCACTGATAGGCGTCGACCGTCTCGCCGCGCGGCTGGTAGCGGATGGTGAGCTCCTCGTCGCCGCGCCGGATGTTCAGCGTCAGATATGCGGTCTGGTTGGCCTGTAGGCCATCCTGCGAGAAGGTGTTGAGGATCACATCGCCATCGCGCAGGCCCGCCGCTGCGGCCTCTGAGTTCGTCTTCAGCCCGCGCACGATCTTGGGCGCTTGCAGGAGCGAGGCGGGATCGAAGCCCAGATCGAAGCGGCGCAGCGGCTTGGTCACACGCCGGAAGCAGGGGCCGAAGGCATCAGAGGGCGGCAGCACGGTGCCGCCTGCCAGCATGGCGTCGAGCTCGCGAATGCCGCTCTCGCCGAGTTCCGCACGCAGCAGGCGCAGCCAGAGCGCCTGATCCATCGGCTCGCCGCGCAGGCGGGTCGCCAGCATGGTGCGCACGAGATCGTCCAGCGAGCGCTTGCCGTGGCTGCGCGCGCGGATGTCCGCGTCCACTTTGGCGAAGTAGAGCGAGCCCCGGTCATAGGGCAGCACGCGCACGCGCGTGTCGCGCCAGAAGCCTGCTGGAATGTCCGCGTTGGGCGTGCCGATCATCGCATTGGTGTAATAGCGCCCGGCGGTCTGGTTCAGGTCTTCGAGGAACTCGGCCTGCGACATCAGACCAGCGCGATAGGGGAGCAGGCGCTGATAATGAACCGCCAGCCCTTCGCCGAACCATGAGGCAGCCAGTCCGCCGCCTTCATAGTCCTGATTGTCGAAAGAGCGCACCCAGGCGTGCAGCATTTCATGGGCCAGAAGCCCTCGCAGCCCCCCAGGCTCTGAAGTGTGGTTGTAGGTGAAGGCGAAGCTGTGGGTCAGGCCGATGCCGCTGCCGGGGTTCACCGGGTTCGGGCGCATGAACACGCCAAAAGTCTCGGGCATGTAGTTGAAGAAGCGGCCGTAGAACTCCTGGAGGTTCGCCGCCCACTGCATCAGGCCCGTGGCGGGGAAGGGCGGCTCGCCCTGCCATGCGCCGAAGAAGCCGCCTTGCTCGGCTTTGTACAGGCCCGGCTTGCCTGCCATGATGTAGGTGGAGAACATCTGCTCGGGCTTGAAGGCCTCTTTGGTTTCCACGTTGCCGATGCCAAAGCTGCTCACGCCCAGAGCACCGTCTCCCAGCGCCGAGAGATCCCAGCGCACGTTCACGTGACGCGGCGTTGCATCGTCGGGAAGCGGCAGGAAGCTGGAGGCGCTGCCGGAAATGGTGGCGTCGCTGGTGCGCAGCTCATACTGCGGCTTGGCAATGGGCGGCTGGGTTGCATCAACCGGCACGCGGTAGCTGAAGCGCAGCGTGCCGTTGACCGGCCGGTCGGCGACCCACGTGCGGTAGGCGATGGAGTTGCTCTCCGGCAGATCCACGGCCTTGATGCCGAGGGGGCCGGCGTCGTCAGAAGCGGAAAGGGCGGTGATGTCCCTGGCGCTGGTCACCACCGTATGCAGGGAAGACGGCAGGCGCACCACGGTCTCGCCGGCCTCGGCCTGGACATCGGAAATGGCAACGCTCACGTCGATTGAGGGGATGACGCCGGAGACATCGGGCTTGGCCGGTGTCAGCGTGATGCCGAAGTGGCCGGGTGTGCCCGTCGCTGCGAGCGCGAACGTTGACGTGCTAGTTGCCAGCAGCACGCCGCCTGCCGTCAGAGATGCCAAGAGTGCCAGCCGCCGCATAAGTTTTCCGCCCCAATTCACTGTATCTGCCCGGTGCCGTGTGGCAACGGGGGATGGAAGTCTCCTACGGCTGTGATCTTACTGGCCGACTGACGGGCATTTCTATTCTTTCTGGCGCTCGTGCGGCCCGCCCGCTGGCAAGAAATTGCGGCAGCAGGGGAATAATGCGCGCGCGGCCTGTGGAGCAGGGTGAACAGATTTGCCGGGTGGGGGCTCCATTTGGATAAAAGTTGCACAACCGCTGGTTGGGGAGCCGAGGATCGCCCAAAAAAATGCGGCCGCATCCCGCTATGGTCCGCACGCTCAGGAAGTGCGGAACAGCACGCAGGGGCCCGAAGGTTGCGGAAGCGCCGAAGGATCAGAACAGGGGTTAAGTGAAGTGAAGACAAAGGCAGTTTTTTCCCGCGGCCTCATGGGTTCGGCAGCGGCGCTTGCATTGCTGGCAGGCGGCATGGCTCGGGCTGCGGCCTATCAGGATGCGGCTCAGGATGCTGCAGCGCAGGCGGACGGCTCGGCTGTGCTCGATGATATCGTGGTGACCGGCTCGCGCATCCGGCGTGGCACAGCGGAGACCGCACAGCCGATCATCAGCCTCGGCAGCCAGGCCCTGACCGATCGCGGCAACATCAGCGCGGCAGAACTGCTGAACCAGATCACTTCCCTGACACCGATGCTGAACCAGGCGGACGGCAGCGGCGAGTCCAGCGGCACGGGCCAGCAGGCCCCGCAGCTGCTGGGCATGGGCCCGGGTCGCACCCTGACGCTGGTCAACGGCCGCCGGTTCGTCACCACGTCCAGCGGCCTTGCCGACGCTCAGGTTGATGCGAACATCATCCCGACCGGTCTTATCGAGCGCGTCGAGGTCGTGCAGGCAGGTGGCGCGGCCGTTTACGGCTCTGACGCCATCGCCGGTGTCGTCAACTACATTCTGCGCAAGGATTTCGAAGGTGTGGAGCTGGACGGCCAGACCGGCATCTCCTCGCGCGGCGACTACGCCACCTACAGCCTGCGCGGCACCTTTGGTAAAAACTTTGCCGACGGCCGGGGCAACATCGCCGCCAACGTCGAGTGGTCCAAGTCTCCGCAGCTGCGCTTCTCCGATCGCCCGCGCACCAATCTGGCGCGCCTGACGGTGACCAACCCGGAAAACACCGGCGAGAACGACGGCATTCCGTCGGTCATGGAGATCTTCGACGCGCACTTCTGGCCGTTCAATCCGAACGGCATCGTGTTCAACATTCCGGCGCCGCTGGATTTCATGCTGACCAAGGTGAACGGCTCGGCCGTTCAGTTCGGCAAGGACGGCAGCCTGATCCCCTATGATCCGGGCACCATTCACAACATTCCGTTCGCAAGCGGCGGTGACGGCTTCCGTTACTCGAACCTGCTGGGCTTGCGCACCGGCGTCGAGCGCCTGACCACCAACGTCATCGGCCACTACGAGATCAGCGACAGCATCACGCTCTCGACCGAGTTGCTGTACGCGCGCACCAAGGGCGAGTCCCTGCCGCAGGGCATCTCGCGCACCGTGCTGAACACCACCTCCCCCGTGCTGGGCAGCATCGGGTTCAACAGGAACAACCCGTTCCTGACGCAGGAGACGATCGATGCCCTGAGCGCGGCCAATGCGGGCTTCGCGAGCGGCGGCAACCTGTATCTCTCCAAGTACTTCTATGACCTGCTGCCGAGCGGCATGCAGGAAAACACCACGGACACCTATCGCGCCCAGATTGGTCTGGATGGCGATTTCTACGTGGGCGACCGCAACTTCTACTGGTCGGCCTCGATCAGCCACGGCCGCGTTGAAGGCAAGGAGCGCCTGTGGCAGCCCCACACCCAGCGCTTCAACAATGCGCTGAGCGCGGTGCGCGACGGCAGCGGCAACATCGTCTGCGCCATCAACGCGGATGGTATCTCCACCAATGACGACGCGGCGTGCGCGCCGATCAACCCGTTCGGCGACGGCAACGTGAGCCAGGCGGCGCGCGACTATGTGTCGATCATGACCGGCACGGACTACGTGAACAAGCAGACCGACGCGCTGCTGACCATCGGCGGCTCGCTGTTCACCCTGCCTGCCGGCGACCTGCAGTTCAGCGCGGCCTACGAGCACCGCGACGAGCGCGTGACCTTCACGCCGATGGAGGCGAACCAGCTGGGCCTGTTCGGCGTGGGCGGCCGGGAAGTGCCGCAGTCCGGCCAGTACAACACCGACGAGTTCTCGGGCGAGCTGCTGGTGCCGATCCTGGGCGAGGGCTTCAACCTGCCAGGCGCACAGTCGCTCGAACTCAGCGGCGCCTTCCGCTATGTCGACAACTCCCTTGTCGGTACCGAGAAGGTGTGGAACGTCGGCCTGAGCTGGGAACCGGTGGATGGCGTGTTGCTGCGCGGCTCGCGCAGCCGCAACTTCCGTGCGCCGACGCTCGCGCAGCAGGTTGCACCCACTGCCGTTTCATATGACTCGACCGGTTACGACCCGTGCGATGCCGACCGCATTGCAATGGGTACCAATCCGGCCGTACGCCGCGCCAACTGCGAGGCGCTGTTCGCCGCGCATCCGGAGTGGGGCAATCTTGCAGACTTCCAGAGCTCGTCCGAAAACTTTCAGATCGCCGAAATCACCACCGGCGGCAATCCGGACCTGAAGAACGAAGTCTCCAAGACCTGGACCTACGGTATCGTTCTGCAGCCGCGCTTCATCCCGGGCCTGACCATTATGGCCGACCGTATCGAGATCGACCTGCGGGACGGTCTGGAAGCCTTCACCACCGAAAACTTTGCAGCTGCCTGCTTTGACTCGCCGGACATGCCGGAAGAGTACTGCAACGCGTTCCAGCGTCTGGCCGTTGGTTCGGACGGCATGGCTGGCGGTTCGATCATCTCGGGCCGCACCACCACGGTGAACGCCGGTATCGTGCGGTATCGCGGCGAGGTCTATACGGTTAACTATCTGGTGCCGCTGGAGAGCATCTTCGCCAATTCCAACCCGGGCAGACTGGAGCTGGGCCTGGAAGCCACCCACACGTCGCTGCTGACCACCGAGGTCACGGGTTCGTTCTTCGAGCGCAAGGACAACACCGCCTTGCAGCCGGAATGGACGGTGCGGTTCGATGCGCGCTATGGCTACGGTCCGTTCCGGTTCACCTACCAGCTCTTCTACATGGACAAGGTGAAGGCGAAGCCGGACGCCACGATCGAGAACAACCCGAACCCGATCATTGCCAGCAACATGACCCACAGCATCTCGGCGCAGTACACGATCGGGAACATGGAACTGCGGGCCGGCGTGTCGAACCTGTTCGACAAGCAGCCGTCCTATCCGTCCATCGGCTATGGCGACATTCTGGGCCGTCGTTTCTACGTCGGCGCCCGCGTGCGCTACTAACACGTTTTGCCGGGCTGGGACCCCCTCTCTCAGCCCGGCAATACGTTTGTTCGTGTTGCTTTTTGCGGAAAAGTTGCGTTGCGCCGCCCCGGTTCATGAAGGTGAGCCGGGGCGGTTTTTCATTGGCGCAGGCAAAAGCGGCGCGGAAGGGCATTCCTTCCACGTCCGGCGGTCTTGCAGAGTGCGGCAGTTTCTACCGGTAGAAGCCGGGAGGCGTCGGGCCCTGACGGCGGCTGCGCCCGCGTCGCAGCTGCGCGCGGATCAGGCCCACGGCAATCAGGGTGACGGCGACAACGACCCCAACCAGAATGGCGCCGAGCGCAAAAGCGGCGAGCGCGGCCAGGAGGGCAAGGCCGCTCAGGGTGACCAGCAGACGGGAAAGCCTGCTTTGCGGCTGCCACGAATAGGTGCGGCCGTCGTTACGGGTCAGAGTGATTTCGGCGTGCTTATCCATGCCCCCAATATAAGCACGTTACGGCCCTGATGAAACCTCTGCGCCAGCTGTGCGGCACAAAATCACCGCACCGGGAGGTGATTCCGGCCCGTTACTGGTACTCGGTGCGGTAGCTTCCGGGGGTCAGGCCGGTGAGGCGGCGGAACGCCAGAGAGAAGCTGGCGGGCGTGGCAAAGCCCAGCTGTCCGGCAATCTGCTTCAGCGGCATGTTGGTTGTCGCCAGCAAGGTTTGTGCCTGTTGCAGGCGAAGCTGCTCCACAAAGGCATGGGCCGTCATCCCGGTCGTGGCCTTGAACAAGCGCATGAAATGGGCTCGGCTGAGACCGACGAGCGCCGCAAGATCCTCGCACCGAACGCCGCCGGCTGGCCATTCGCGCACATAGTCCTCGATGGTTTGCAGCTGCCGCTGGCTCAATTGCCCACGCTTGGAAACCGGCGTGGTTTGGGCCTCCGGGTGGGTCTGGAAATACCGTGAAAGTTCGACGGGCAGGGCGTTGATGAGGGCATCGATGAGGATGTCGCTGGCAAAGCCCGGGGTCAGGACCTCCTGCGTAATCCGCCGCAGGGTATCGGAAATGCGCGGAGAGCGGATATCGTAGCACTGGGTAAGGTCGCTCAGATCCCAGCTCCTCTCCAGAGGAGACAGGGCGGGAATGGCGCCGGCTTCAAACGAACAGGCAATCATTTCCTGCGCGCCGCCCGGACCCATGCCGAACAGGGAATGGCCCGCGGGAATGAACATGAGGCTGCCAAGATCGGACAGACGATCGGCCTGATGGCGGTTGAAGAAGTGCCCGCGGCTGGATTTCTTGCGGGAGGACATGAGCGCCAGCGTGTGCCGCGAGGGCCGCCGCACCATCTCCGACGGGCTTTCGTAATAGAATGTCTGGACACGTAGCCGTGTGGCGCCTTTGGTCAATTCAGCCTGAATGACACTGCGTTTCATCGAGCCTCCCCATCCGCAACTGTACATTATCGTTCTTATTGCGGCGGATATTTACGCAAAAAAGCTATCACGTGACGGGCCCGACAATCAAGGGCGTGACACCGGGCCGAATCTGGCCCGTAATATTTTCCAGATGTTCACACAGGAACAGGCCGGGTGTGCCCGATTTGCCGATTGTGATCACTTTGGCAAAAAAATCGCACGAATTGAAAACGGATGCCCCCCTGTGCCGGCCGATTTAATCGGTACCATTCAGGTCGTCGGCGTATCGGCGTCGATGCGCGGACCGGTCCAGGCGAGAGACCGGCCGCACCTAGAGGGAGGATGGCGGTGATGACACCCGTGAAGCAGGGCAACACTCGTTGCCTGAAGCAATATTTCATATTCCTGCATGCGACCGCGGCGCTGATGCTGACGCCGATGCTGGCCCATGCTCAAAGCAATGATCAGGCTCCGGCCGATGCCCCGGCGCAGGCGAGCGGTACGGCGAGCTATGGTCTGGAGGAAATTGTCGTCACGGCGCAGAAGCGCAGCGAGTCCATGCAGCGCACGCCGCTGGCGATCAGCGCGGTTGGTATCGAGGCCATCGAGAGCCGTCGCATCAGCGACGCGACCATGCTCGGCTCTCTGGCGCCCAACCTGACCACCACCACTGGCCCGTCGACCAAGAACCACGTGATCGTGCAAATTCGCGGCGTTGGTGAATCAGAGCCCATCCTGACCGCCGACAGCCCGGTTGGCGTCTATGTGGACGGCGTGATCATGGGCCGCTCCACCGGTGCGGCGTTCGAGCTTCTTGATCTGGAGCGGATCGAGGTGCTGCGCGGCCCGCAGGGCACGCTCTATGGCCGCAACACCACCGGCGGCGCGGTCAGCATCGTGACCAAGAAGCCCGCTGATGAATTCGGCGTGGACGCCACCGCCAGCTACGGCAACCGGGATTACTGGCAGGGCAAGCTTAGCGTTGATACCGGCGAGTTCGGCGATACGGGCATCAAGGCGAAGATCCATTACCTGCACAAGCAGGCCGATGGTTATGTCGACAACATCAGCCAGAAGGGCAGCCGGGATCCGGGCGCGTACAACACGGATGCCTTCCGCATCGGCTTGGCCTACGACAAGGGCGGTGATTTCCGCATGACCTACTCGTTCGACTGGATCGACACCCGCGCGGTGGCGAGCCTGTCGCAGATCACGGTCGCCAACCAGAACCTGATCGATTATTTCAGCCGGTCCGCATCGCTGGGGGGCACGGAATTCCTTGGGCCGTCGGCCGAGCGGCGCGATTGGGCCAACCCGGATGTGACCTCGACGCATGACCGGAACATCAGCCACACGATCAACGCCGAGGTCGATCTGACCGATTCCATGACGCTGCGCCTGATCACGGGCTTCCGCAAGTGGAAGAGCACCATTCTCGAGACCGATCTGGATGGAAACTCGGGTCTGCGCGGGCTCGTCATGAACCCGGCGACCGGCCAGGTCAGCGTGCAGCCGGTGCATGTGTTCGGTGCGGATTCCTTCCGCCGCCAGTCCCAGTTCAGCCAGGAGATCAACCTGGTCGGCAACCTGGGCGAGCGGCTGGAGTACGTGCTGGGCGCTTATTATTTCCATGAAAAATCCCGCGAGGAAAATCCGCAGTTCTTCACGCTGGTACGGAACATGGGCCCGTTGGGTCTTGTCGGCATCAACGTCAACACCAACCTGAAGTACGAGCACAAGAACGACAGCCAGGCGCTGTTCGGTCAGGCGACCTACCACATTACCGACACGCTCAGCTTCACCGGCGGTTTGCGCTATACCGAGGACCAGAAGCAGCTGCTGGTGTTCACCAACACGCTCGGCCAGCTGAACCGCGACTTCTCGAAGCTGAATTACGCGGGTACGCTGTCCTGGCAGGCGACGCCGGACGTGATGGCCTATGCGCGCGTTGCCACCGGCTACAAGGCCGGCGGTTTCAGCGCCCGTGCAGTCAACACTGGCTATGATCCTGAAACCGTCACCAACTACGAAGTGGGCTTCAAGAGCGATCTGTTCGATCGTCGCCTCCGGTTCAACGCGACGCTGTTCTACATGGACCTGAAGGACAAGCAGCTGAATCAGCTGGTCGCAGGCACGGGCGGTTCGGCCACCCAGACGATCAACGCGGGCAAGGCCGACTTCAAGGGCGTGGAAGTCGAGTTCGAGGCCCTGCCGTTCGAGGGCCTGCGCCTGAACGGCTCGTTCGGATATGTCGATCGCAACTTCTCCGAGCTGCTGGCGCTCGACCCGGCGACCGACACGATCCGCGATTATTCGGACGTGGCCCAGTTCACCTACTCGTCGAGCAAGACGTTCACGGCAGGTGCCGAGTACACCTTCGGCGACGTGGGTGCAGGCGTGCTCTCGGTGCGCGTGGACTACAGCTACAAGGGCCGCGTGGGCTTCAACATCCTGCCGGTGCTGCCGTTCTCGCCGTATGATGCGGATATCGCAGCGCCCGCCTACGGCCTGTGGGATGCCCGCGTCATGCTTGCGGACGTGCCGCTTGGCCGCACCGAGGCGCTCATTACCCTGTGGGGCAAGAACATCACCAACAAGGACTATCGCACCGCGGGCATCGACTTCGGCTCGCTGGGCTTTGCGACCTCGAACTACGGCGAGCCGCGCAGCTACGGCCTGGACGTGCGCGTGAAGTTCTAGGCGTGCAAAAGGAGCCCGGCTGGCCGCGAGGGACCGGCCGGGCTTCCGGCTCTTACAATCGGAAGGGATTTTCAGGTGGAAAAGCTGAGCTTCCGAATGCGCGACGGCGTCAGCCTCGCGGCGGATGTGCAAGGTCCGCAAGAGGGCCCGCCGGTCATTCTGCTGCACGGCGGCGGACAGACCCGCGGGGCCTGGGGAAATACGGTCAGCGCCATGGCCAGCCATGGTTTCCGGGTGATCGCGCTCGATCTGCGCGGCCATGGCGAGAGCGACTGGTCGCCGGATGGGCGCTATGCGCTGGACCAGTTCGCAGATGATCTGCGCACGGTGGCGGCAACGCTGGACCAGGACCCGGTGCTGGTGGGCGCTTCCCTTGGCGGCCTTACCTCCATGCTGGCCTGCGGCGAGGAACCCAGGGTGGCGCTGAAGGCGCTGGTGCTGGTGGACATCGCCCCGCTGATCGAGAAGGCGGGCGAGAACCACGTGATCGGCTTCATGCGGGGCACCAAGGACGGGTTCGACAGCCTGGACGACGCGGCGGACGCCATTGCGGCCTACCTGCCTCACCGGCCCCGGCCCACGTCCCTTGGCGGGCTGGCGCGCAACCTGCGGCGGGGCGATGACGGGCGCTATTACTGGCGCTGGGATCCGGCCTTCGTTGCGCCGCGCGACGACTGGGACCCGGCTGAGATCAACCACCGTGTCGGCACGGCCCTGCGCCGCGTTGAGGCGCCGGTGCTGATGGTGCGGGGCGGGAAGAGCGAAGTGGTATCGGCCGCTTCTCTCCAGCACTTTCGCGAGTTGTTGCCGACGGCGGAAGTCGCGGAAATTCCTGAAGCAAGACACATGGTAGCGGGTGACGACAATGATGCGTTTCTCGGAGCAGTCCTCGACTTTGTCCGGAAGCACGCCAGTGCAGGCGAACCCTGTCATGGCTGATGAATGGGTGACACCGAGCCGGGAAGAGTCCATGGCCCGGTTGATGCGCGGCGCGAGCCGGGTGGCGGGCTTCGCCCGCGATCTGGAGTATACCGTGCCGGATCGGCTGGAAGAGCGGGCGGGCGACCACCCGGACACGCCGTTCATCATTTTCGAGGAAGAGAAAATCACGTTCGCGCAGGCCAACCTGCGTGCCAATCGTGTGGCCAATGCGGCGCTGGCCGCCGGTCTCAAGCGGGGCGACGTGGTGGCCCTGATGATGCTGAACCGGCCGGACTTCGTGCTGATCTGGCTGGGGCTTTCCAAGATCGGCGTGGTGACGGCGCTGATCAACACTTCGGCCACCGGTGACGTGCTGGCGCACGCGCTGGCGCAGGTGAACGCCCAGGCGCTGATCGTCGATGCGGAACTGGGGCAGGCGGTGGCCGACCTTGCGCCGGAGCAGAGGTCGCCGCTCGTGTGGGTGCAGACTGAAGAGGGCCGCCAGCCGTTCACCCTGGCGGGCGCTGAAGACTTCAACGCTGCCGTGGCGGCCGCAAGCGATGCCAATCCGAGCCGCGAGCATCGCGCCGGCATCGTGATGAGCGAGCCGCTCTACCTCATCTTCACCTCGGGCACGACCGGGTTGCCCAAGGCGGCCAAGATGAGCCACATGCGCTTCCTGAATTCAGGCGAGATGATGAGCGGCCTGATGGATATCGGTCCGAGCGACGTGTTCTACTGCGTGCTGCCGCTCTATCACGGCGCAGGCGGCATGGTGGTGCCGTCCGTCTCCCTGGCATGCGGCATTCCTTTCGTGCTGCGGCGCAAGTTCTCGACCAGCGGCTTCTGGCAGGATGTGCGCCGGCACAAGATCACGACCTTCTACTACATTGGCGAGATCTGCCGCTATCTGCTGAATGCTCCTGAAAAGCCGGACGATGCGGACAACAGCTTGCGCGCCATGGCGGGCGCGGGGCTGCGGGCGGATCTGTGGAAGAAGTTCGTCAAGCGTTTCGGCGTCTCGAACGTCATAGAGGGGCTGGGCTCGACCGAGGCCAATTACGGCATCACCAACGTGGACAACAAGCCGGGCTCGGTGGGCCGGCTGCCCTATCCGCAGCACACCAACATGCGGTTCATCCGCTATGACGTGGAAAACGGCGAGCATATCCGCGATGCCAATGGCCGCGTGGTGGAAGCCAAGGTGGGCGAGGTCGGCGAGCTGATCGCCGAGGTGCTGGACGGCACGGGCGTTCCGGGCTTCTTCGAGGGCTATACCTCGAGGGAAGCGACCGAGCAGAAGCTCATGCGCAACGTGTTCCGGCCAGGCGACGTGTGGTTCCGCTCCGGTGATCTCGTTCGCTTCGACGAGGAGGATTATTTCTACTTCGTCGATCGGATCGGCAACACCTTCCGCTGGAAGAGCGAGAACGTCTCGACGGATGAGGTCGAGGCCGTGCTGGGCGGCTTCGACGGGCCGGAGACGGCGAACGTTTATGGCGTCAAGGTGCCGGGCGCGGAGGGCCGTGCGGGCATGGTGTCGCTGACCTATGCCGATCCGTCGCGGTTCGATGGGGAAGCCTTCTATCGCTTCGCTGCCGAGCGGCTGGCCAGCTACGCCGTGCCGGTGTTCGTGCGCGTCTCGGGCGTCGCGGACATGACCACCACCTTCAAGCTGCGCAAGGTCGACCTGCAGCGCGCAGGCTATGATCCGGACCTGTGCGGCGGCGATCCGCTCTACATCGCGGACCCGCAGGCCGGGCGCTACGTGCCGCTGACGCGCGAGGCGCTGGACCGGCTCGGCTTTGCCCCCTTTGCCCAGGAGAGTTGAGATGTATGTTGAGGCAAGTGCCGAGCAGAAGGCGTTGCGGGCCGAGTTCCGCGCCTACCTGCAAGGGCTGATGACGGACGAGATCCGCAAGGCGACGTCTGGCAACGAAGGCGGGCCGCTTTACCGGCAGGTGATCCGCCAGATGGGCCAGGACGGCTGGCTGACGCCGGGCTGGCCGGTGGAATATGGCGGCCGGGGGCTGGACCCGTCCATGCAGAAAATCCTGCTGGAAGAGCTGGTGCTGGCCGAGGCGCCCTATCCGTTCGTGACAGTGAACACGGTGGGCCCGGCTTTGATGCGGCTGGGCACGGAAGAGCAGAAGCGGGATATCCTGCCGCGCATTGCAACGGGCGATCTGATTTTCGCCATCGGCTACACCGAGCCGGGTGCGGGCTCTGACCTTGCATCGCTCAAGACACGCGCGGTGCGGGACGGGGATGATTTCATCATCAACGGCCAGAAGGTGTTCACCAGCGGTGCGGAAGGGGCGGACTACGTGTTCCTTGCCGCCCGCACCGATCCGGACGCGCCCAAGCACAAGGGCATCACCATCTTCATGATGGATACCAAGCTGCCGGGCTTCTCCTTCACGCCGATCTGGACCGTGGGCAACGTTCGCACCAACGTCACCTACTACGAGAGCGTGCGCGTTCCGGCTTCCAGTATCATCGGGAAGGAAAACGGCGGCTGGCAGCTGATCGCCGAGCAGCTCAACCACGAGCGCATCGGCCTTGCCGCGTTGTCTTACGGTGGCAACGGCCACTTCGACGACGTGGTGGCGTGGGCCCGCACGGTGCAGACCGCCGACGGCGGCATGCTGATCGACCAGCCCTGGGTGCAGCTGGCGCTGGCCGAATGCTACACGCTGCTGAGCGCCGTCAAGCTGATGGGCGACCGGGTGGGCTGGGAGGTCTCGCAGGGCATCACGCGCCCGGAGCTGGCCAGCGGCCTCAAGGTGTTCGGCACCGAAGGCATGATCCGCGCCATGCGCCTGTTGCTGGATGTGATGGGCGCGGCCGGGCTGGTGCGCGACGGCTCGCCGGGGGCTCAGCTTCGCGGCCGGATCGAACACGAATTCCGCAAATGCCAGATCAATACGTTCGGCGGCGGCGCTGCCGAGGTGCTTCGTGACATGGTGGCTCAGGTGGGCATGAAAATGCCGCGCGCCGCCCGGTAAGGACGAATGACAATGACTGAACAACGCGATCTTCTGTCCCGCGCGCGCGAATGGCTCGGCAAGGACGCAACCCCGCCCACGACCGCGCGCGATCCGGTGAACCAGCCGATGATCCGCCGCTGGGCCGAGGCGATGGGCGATGCCAACCCTCTGTGGCACGACCCTGAAGTGCGGGCTGCCGCCGGCTTCAAGGGCGCGGTGGCACCTCCGGCGATGCTGGAGGTGTGGACCATGGCGCCGTTCCGGGTGGGCGGCCGCCAGGAAGACGAGTCCATGGCGGTCTTGGAGCTGTTCGACCAGGCCGGTTTTACCGGCGTCGTTGCGACCAACATCGAGCAGGAATATGTGCGCTATCTGGAGGAAGGGGACATCGTCAGCTACAAGGCGATCGTCTCCGACATTTCGGATGTCAAGCAGACGGGCCTTGGCACCGGCCATTTCGTGACGATCAACTACACCTTCACCGACCAGACCGGCGAGGTGGTTGGCACCATGCTGTTCCGGGTGCTGAAGTTCCGGCCTCCTGTGCAGGCGGCGGCGCCTGAAAAGGCGGAGCAGGCGGAGAAGAAATTCCCGCATCCGCGCCCCGGCATCACGCACGACACCGCCTTTTTCTGGGAAGGATTGAAGCAGCGCAAGCTGCTGATCCAGTCCTTCAACGGACGGCTGGTGCACCCGCCGGTGCCGGCATGCCCCGAGACCGGTTCGCTGGAATGGACGACCGTCGAGGCAAGCGGGCGCGGCACGATCCACAGCTTCGTGGTGATGCACCACCCGCAGCTGCCGTGCTTCAAGTATCCGCTGCCGGTGGTGCTGGTGGAGCTGGAAGAAGGCGTGCGGATCGTTGCCAACATGATCGACACGGCGATCGAGGACGTGGCGATCGGCAAGGCGGTAACGCTGGATTTCGTCGAGGTGGAGCCGGACTACGTGCTGCCCGCGTTCCGTCTGGCCTGAGGGGAGGGAACACCCATGGACTTTTCTCTCACCGAAGATCAGGTCAGCCTGAAGGACCTGGCGGCGCGCATTCTGACGGATGCGGTGACGGACCAGAGCCTGAAGACCTTCGAGGCCAGCGGGGAGCCATTTGACGCTGCCCTGTGGCAGACCGTGGCGGAGGCCGGGCTTCTGGGGCTGGCAATACCCGAGGAGCACGGCGGGCTGGGGCTTGGCCTTCTGGAGCTGGGGCTGCTGCTGGAGCAGCAGGGCCGCACGCTGGCACCGCTGCCGCTGCACGAAACGCTGGTGCTGGGTGCGCTGCCCATCGCAGCCTTCGGCAACGACGAGCAGAAGGCGCTGCTGGGGCAGGTGGCGGCGGGCCGGACCGTGCTGACGGCGGCGCTGGAGGAAGTGGGCAACCACGACTATTCCCGCCCCATGGTGCGGGCCACCCGCAGCGGCAACGGCTGGACCCTGAACGGCGTGAAGACGGCGGTGCCTTACGGCGCGCAGGCCAGCCGCATTCTGGTGACCGCATCCACCGAAACCGGCACGGCGGTGTTCGTGCTGGACCCGGCACTGCCCGGCGTCGAGCTGGAGGCCCAGCGCGGCGCGACCTCCGAGCCGCAGGCCGAGCTGCATTTGCGCGGCGTGCAGCTGGACGACGGCGACCTTCTGGGCTCGGCCGAGCAGGGCGGACAGATCATCAGCTGGATGGTGGACCGGGCGCGGGCCATGCTGGCGGCCATTCAGGTGGGCCTGTGCGAGGAAGCGCTGAGCCGCACGGCGGCCTACACGTCAGAGCGCGTGCAGTTCGGCCGGCCGCTTGGCTCCATGCAAGCGGTGCAGCACCGGGTGGCCGACGGGTTCATCGACCTGGAAGCCATGCGCTCCACCATGATGCGTGCCGTGTGGCTGCTGGACCAGAACCGCGAGGCTGCCGCGGAAATTGCCACGGCAAAATACTGGGCCTCCATCGGCGGGCACCGGATTTCCCACAGCGCCCAGCACCTGCATGGCGGCATGGGCGCGGACGTGGATTATCCGATCCATCGCTTTTTCCTGGCGGCGAAGCGGGTCGAGCTTTCCCTGAGCGGCACGCAGCCGCTGCTTGCAGAAATTGGACGCCAGATTGCCGCTGGCACGATCAAACCCCTTTCCGGAGTCGACGCATGACTTTCGACGAAGTGACTGCCGGGCAGGCGCTGCCCGAGCTGGAAATTGCCGTAACCGCCTCGCAGATCGTGGCAGGCGCCATCGCCACCAACGATTTCGAGAAGGTGCACCACGACAAGGAACTGGCCAAGACCACGGGCGTGCCGGATATTTTCATGAATATCCTGACGACCAACGGCCTTGTGCAGCGGTTCGTGACCGACTGGGCCGGGAGCAACGCCCGCATCCGCAAGATCAAGATCCGGCTGGGCGCGCCGAACTTCGTGGGCGACACCATGCGCATGACGGGCGTCGTGGACTCTGTCGACACAGACGCGCGCACGGCTGACATCAAGGTGTCCGGCCGCAACAGCATCGGCGAGCATGTCGCCTCGACCGTCACAATCGGATTTGCAGAAGGGGCGCGCTGATGACGAGCATCTCCAACAAGGCCGCGATCGTTGGCATCGGGGCGACCGAATTTTCCAAGAACAGCGGCCGGTCAGAAATGCGGCTGGCGGTGGAGGCGACGCTCTCGGCACTGGCCGAGGCAGGGCTGGACCCGGCCGAGGTGGATGGCATTTCCACCTACACCATGGACAACAACCCGGAGATCGAGCTGTTTCGCTCGATCGGCGGGCGCAAGCTGAAGTTCTTCAGCCGCACCCACTACGGCGGCGGCGCGGCCTGCGCGCCGCTCCTGCACGCGGCGATGGCGGTGGCAACCGGCGTTGCCGAGGTGGTGGTGTGCTACCGCGCCATGAACGAGCGCTCGCAGTACCGCTTCGGCACGGGGCACACGCCGCCGCCGATGCCGACGGCCGAGACGGCGCATTTCGGCTGGTACACGCCGTTCGGGCTGATCTCCCCCGCCTCGTGGGTGGCGATGCAGGCGCAGCGCTACATGCACCTGTATGGCGCGACCAGCGAGGACTTCGGCCGGGTTTCGGTTGCGGTGCGCAAGCACGCCGCCACCAACCCCAATGCCTGGTTCTACCAGCAGCCGATCACGCTTGAGGACCACCAGAACAGCCGCTGGATCGTCGAGCCGCTGCGGCTGCTGGATTGCTGCCAGGAGTCCGACGGCGCGGTGGCGGTGGTCGTCACCTCGCTCGAGCGGGCGAAGAAGCTGAAGCAGACGCCGGTGGTCATTCGCGCGGCGGCGCAAGGCGCGGGCGATGACAGCCACATGATGACCAGCTACTACCGCGAGGACATCAGCCGCATTTCGGAGATGAACATCGTTGCCGAGCAACTGTACGCGCAGGCCGGGATGTCGCCGGACGATATTCAGGCGGCGATCCTTTATGATCATTTCACGCCGTTCGTGCTGCCGCAGCTGGAAGCCTTCGGGTTTGCCGGGCAAGGCCAGGCGAAGGATTTCATTCGCGAAGGCAACATCGAGCTGGGCGGCCGTTTGCCGATCAACACCCACGGCGGCCAGCTGGGCGAGGCCTATATCCACGGCATGAATGGCGTGGCCGAGGGCGTGCGGCTGGCCCGCGGCACTTCGGTGAACCAGCCCAAGGACGTGCGCAACGTGCTGGTCACGGCAGGGACGGGCGTGCCGACCAGCGGGCTCATTCTCTCCGCTGCTTAACTTTGCGGGGCTGGCCGCTTCCTGACGCAACATCCCCCTCGGAAGCGGTGATGGCGGACCGGGTGAAAACCCGGTCCGTTTTTTACGTGAAGGCCAGCGCTATTTCTTCATCTCGACCGCGGTGAAGCTGAAAAGCTCGGGATTGCGGGGATCGGCGGCCACCAGCACGTAGCCGCGATGAGGCGAGCCGAACACCTCGAGCCGGGTGACGTGGGAGGCTTTGGTGCGGCCGTCCTTGAACTTCAGCGGCTTGTCGATGGTGAAGGTGTGGGTGTCGCCATGCACGGCGAGGATGGGCACGCCCAGCGCCTCGCCCTCATGAGCGAGGAGCGACTTGAAATCTCGGTAGGCGGTGGCTTTCCAGTAGATCTGGTCCCAGCCCGGATTGCCGTGGAAGAAGACGACAAGCCCGCGCGCCTTTTTGGTTTTCACCTCGTCATAGGCGGCCTTCAGCCATGCGACGTTGGCGGCGTTGCGGCGCTCGAATTCCTCAAAGGCGTAGCGGTCCGGATAAACACCGTTGTTGCCGCCGGGCTGGTGCAGGGTGACGAACACCACGTCGCCGCGCGTCCAGCGGGCGTTCTCGCGGTATTCGCCGTCCTGCTGGATGAGTTTCATCGGGTTCTGGCCGAGGCTCTGGCCCTGCGGGACGAGTGCGGCGCGCAGCTTCTCCAGTCGCTCGAGCGGGTCCCAGTCGCCCTTGCCGGGAAGCCTGCAATCGGTCCAGGCATTGTCGCCGGGGGTATAGATCAGCGGGCCCTTGATGCGGGCGAACACCTCGACGGCTTCCTCGCGCTGCTGATCGGTGCAGGGGCCGCCGCCCTGGATATCTCCGATGAATACCGTGAATTCGGGATCGGACGTATTGATGGCGTCCGCCAGCGCCAGATCCCGCGCGTGGCCTTCGGGTGTTTCCTGCTGAATATCGCCGAAGACGGCAAAGCGGACGGTGTCGGCAGAGGCCGAGGCCGCCGCCAGACCCAGGGTCATGGCCGAGAGAAGGCCGAGAAAACTACGCATCGCAAAATCACCCTTCGTTTCCGATGAGCGCTACGGCGGCCACCGGAGCGGATAGCCTGCCGGAGCTGCAACTCCTGCAAGGCACGGACCTATGGGTGTTCGATGACGTAGTGATGACAGCGCGCAGAAATGCGCCTGCGGAGGCAGGCGGCCCGGATTACGGCTGGGCGGTTTTCCCGCTGCCGAGGCGCTTGCTGACGAGGACGAGGGTGGAGTCCCCGGGGATCGCCTCCAGTTTGAAATCCATGTTGCGCTCCACCTCGAGCGCGGCGCGGTTGTCCCGGCTTTCGATGGATTCGATGACCTCGATGCCGCGGGCTTCCGCCTGTTCCGAGAGGAAGGAGAGCATTTCCCAGCCGATGCCGCGCTGACGGTAATCGGCATGGAGGGAAATGGCGACCTCGGCGCGCTTGCCGGTGGGGTCCGCAGCCAGCATGCCAGTGGCGACGGGCAGCTGGTTTTCTCTCAGGAAAGCGATGTAGCTTTCGGCGGTCTCATGATCGACATGTGTCATGCGGCGGATCTGCTCGGGCGGCACGTGGGACAGGCCGGAGAGGAAGCGGAAGCGCAGGTCTTCCGGGCTGACGTTGCGGAACAGCTCGGTGAGGATCGGCTCGTCATCCGGCCGGGCGGTGCGGATATCGATCTCAACGCCGGTCCACGTGGTGCGCTGCCAGCCTGTGCCCGTCTTGCCTGTATCCGTCATCGGGTTGCCCTTCTTTCTGATGCCCTTCGTCCGGGTCGCGGTGCGGAACGCCTGCCATAGTAACGTTCCGCACCAAGGGTTGGTTCGGCGCAGCAGATGGGCCGCGCCGGGTGGGCATCAGATGAAGGGCTTGCCGCCCGTCACCGCCACGGTTGCGCCGGAGACGTAGCTGGCTTCATCGGTGGCCAGCATGACGTAGACGGGCGCGAGCTCCGCCGGCTGGGCGGGGCGGCCGATAGGGTAGGACTTGCCGAATTCCTTCACCTTTTCCGGCGGCATGGTGGAGGGAATGAGCGGGGTCCACACCGGCCCCGGCGCGACGCAGTTGGCGCGGATGCCCTTGTCCGCCAGCATCTGGGCAAGGCCGCCGGTGAAATTCTGGATGGCGCCCTTGGTGGTGGCGTAGGGCAGCAGGGTCTCGTTCGGCATGTCGGCATTGACGGAGGTGGTGTTGATGATCGCCCCGCCGTCCTTCATGTGCGGGACCGCCGCCTTGGTGAGGTAGAACATGGCGTGGATGTTGGTGCGGAAGGTGCGGTCCCACTCCTCGTCCTCGATCTCGGCCAGGTCCTTGAAGGTCATCTGGTAGGCGGCGTTGTTGACGAGGATATCGACGCGGCCGAACTCCTTGACCGCCTTGTCGATGATGGCGCGGCAGTGGTCGGCGTCCTGAATGTCGCCGGGCACGAGGACGGCCTTGCGGCCCGCCTTTTCCACCCAGCGGGCGGTTTCCTGCGCGTCTTCCTCTTCCTCCGGAAGATAGGAGATCAGCACGTCCGCGCCTTCCCGCGCAAAAGCGATGGCGACCGCGCGGCCGATGCCGCTGTCGCCGCCGGTGATGACGGCCTTCTTGTCCTTGAGGCGGCCCGAGCCCTTGTAGCTTTCCTCGCCATGGTCGGGACGGGGCGTCATTTCCTCGGTGGAGCCGGGGACCGGCTGCTGCTGTTCGGGAAGCGGCGGCTTGATTTCGTCCGTCTTGTTCATTGTGTTCCTACTCCTTGTTGGCAGCACTTGGGTTGGCAGCGTCGCGGTTGGTGGAGCCAGGGCTCGCAGGTTTCGGATTCGCGGATTTGGAGGGGGAAGAGTTAGCGGTGCCGGAGCCCGGCTCGGACAGGGCGCGGTGCATGCGCGCCCCGGCCTGATCGGTAATGGTGTCGCCGATCGCGCCCAGCACCCGGTTCTTGACGTTGGGATAGACCTTGTCCCGGTCCTCCATCAGCGCATCGAACGCGGCCTTGGCGACAACGGCGGGATCGTCCTTGTTCTCCATGGTGCCGGCGCGGGTGTCCATCATCTCGGCACGCTCGAAGAAGGGCGTGTCGGTGACGCCGGGCATGAGCACGGTCACGCCAATGCGGGTGTCCTGAAGCTCGTTGCGCAGCGCCTCGGCAAAGGAGCGCAGGAACACCTTGGTGGCGCCGTACACCGCCTCGAACGGGGCCGGATGGGTGGCGGCGATGGAGGAGGTGAACAGGAGCTTGCCGTTGTTGCGGGCGGTCATGTCCTGCAACACCAGCTTGGTCAGCTGCACGGCCCCGCGCACGTTCAGGTCGATCATGCGCAGCTCGCGCTGGAGGTCCGTCTCGGCGAACGGGCCGCTGAGGCCGACGCCCGCATTGACGCACAGCACGTCGACCGTGCGGCCCTGAAGGGCGGCATAGAGGCTGGCAACGCCCTCCTCGGTTGCAAGATCGCTGGCGTGGGTGGTGATCTCCGCGCCGGTGACGGCCAGCTCGGTGCGGGCCTGCTCGAGTTTAGCGGGGTCTTCGGCGGCGATGAGCACCGCGAAGTCGTTGATGGCGAAGTGCCGCGCCAGTTCATATCCAATGCCGCTCGATCCGCCGGTCACGACAGCAAACGGCCGCGTTTCGTTTTCAGCCATGTTGAATCCCTCGGGTTTACCGAGCGAACCCTTCGGAGGCGGCGGAGTTCCCCCCGCTGGTGCAAACCCGGCCCACCGGTCGAGCCGCGCCGCCATGCGGCGGACATGGCTGCCGGGCCAGTAGAGCCGGTGGCAGGCCGGGCAGGTGCTGAACGGGCCGGGCATGCGGGTGGTCTGCTCGGGCAGGGTGGCCAGCGCCTGCGGGGACGCGGGGGCAAGAGGCGTGTTGTCCACAAGGCAGCGGGTAAACGGGGCTTCCCGCCAGCTGAGGCCGAGGTGCCGGGTCAGGGCCTCGGCCTGCGCGTCCAGCGGCTCGGGCAGCAGGAGGACGATGTCTGGCGCGCGCTGGGACAAGGTGCGGTCTCGGGTGAGCAGCAGCCGATGTTCAGTACGGGCGCGGTCGATCAGGTGCCGGTCGTCCGTCCGGGGTTCGCACAGGGCGACGTCATGCCCCGCGGCGCGCAGCCAGCGGGCAAGGCCGGCCAGCATCTCGTCGCAGAGCAGACGCACCGGCGCTTATCCATATGCGAAGATACGGATGAGAAACGCGAGCACGACGATGCCGACCAAGCCGGCAATGAAAATGATGCGCTGGGCCCTGGTGCGCAGGATGATGCGCCCGCCGCGCACGGCCTCGGCGTCATACTCCGGCGCCTGGTTCCGGTCGGGGGTGGATGGCTTGTTCCTGTCCTGCTGCATCAGGGGCTCCTCACTTGAAAGCACGCGACCCTCAAGGGTGTAACGCGGCCCTGCCGCTGCCGGTTGTGAGGGGGAGGCAAAAAGTTCGGGGCGGGAACAAGGCGCGGCCGGGAGAAGTTCTCGCCTGAAGGCTTTTGGCAACGCGGAGCAGTTGGATGGCACGAAATGGCGCGGATATTCTCGTCGATACCCTGATGGCCTTTGGCGTCGACACGATCTTCGGCCTGCCGGGGGACGGCATCAACGGCATCATGGAGGCCATTCGCCAGCGGCAGGGGCGCATCCGCTTCATTCAGGTGCGGCACGAGGAATCCGCCGCCTTTGCGGCCGTGGGCCATGCCAAGCTGACCGGGCGGCTGGGCTGCTGCCTTGCCACCACCGGTCCGGGCGGCACCCACCTGCTGACCGGGCTCTATGACGCCAAGCTGGACCGGGCCCCCGTCATCGCCATTACCGGCGCGCCCTATCATGACCTGATCGACAGCTTCACCCAGCAGGACGTGGACCACAGCAAGGTGTTCATGGACGTGGCGGTCTACAGCGCCCGCCTGATGGGAGCGCGGCACGTGGAGAACGCCGTGAGCCTTGCCTGCCGCCATGCACTGGGCCACCGGGGCGTGGCGCACCTGAGCGTGCCGGTGGATGTGCAGGAGGAGCCGGAAGAGGCCGAAACGGCGTCTGACAGAAACGTGAAAAATCACGTGTCTCTGGCGCGGGCCGAGGATATTCGCTGCGCCCCGCCGGATGAGATTGCCCGCGCCGCCGAGGTGCTGAACGCAGGAAGCAAGGTCGCCATTCTGGCGGGTCAGGGCGCGCTGAGCGCGGTGGACGAGCTGAAGCGCACGGCGGAAATTCTCGGCGCGCCGATCATCAAGGCGCTGCTGGGCAAGGGCCTGCTTGCAGATGACGACCCGCTGACGACGGGCGGTATCGGCCTGCTTGGCACCCGCGCCAGCCAGGAGGTGATGGAGGCGTGCGACGCGCTGCTGATCGTGGGCTCGACGTTTCCGTATATCGAATATTACCCCAAGCCCGATCAGGCGCGGGGCGTGCAGATCGACCGGGACCCGACCCGCATCGGCCTGCGCTTTCCGGTGGAGGTGGGGCTGGCGGGCGATGCCCGGCAGACGCTGGCCGCGCTCAACGAGAAGCTGGAGGAAAAGGCCGACCGCAGTTTTCTGCAGGAGGCGCAGCGCTGGGCTCGGGAATGGCGCGACCTCTTGCGCACGAGCGTGGAGGAGGCGCGCACGCCCATGCCGCCGGGGCGCATCGTGCGTGATCTGGGGGACCGGCTGGACGAGAACGCGATCGTGGTTTTTGACTCCGGCCACAACACCGGCCTGATGGCGCGCTATGTGAACGCCAAGGCCGGGCAGAGCTATGTGGGCTCGGGATTATCCGCCTCCATGGCGTGCGGCATTCCCTATGCGGTGGCGGCGGCGCTGGCGTTTCCCGGCCGGCAGGTGGTGGCCATCATGGGCGATGGCGGCCTCTCCATGCTGATGGGCGAGCTGGCGACCATTGCCCGCTACCGGCTGCCGATCAAGCTCCTGGTGCTGAACAACGGCACGCTGGGGCAGATCAAGTGGGAGCAGATGCTGTTCCTCGGCAACCGGGAATATGAGTGCGACCTGACGCCCATCGACTTCGTGAAGGTGGCGGAGGGTTGCGGCATCAAGGGCTGGCGGGTGGAAGATCCGGCAGACAGCGCGGCGGTGGTGGAGGCGGCGCTCGCCCATGACGGCCCGGCGCTGATCGAGGCCGTCATCGATACCCACGAGCCGCTGCTGCCGCCCAAGCGCAACGAGAAATATGTGGAGAACATGGAAAAGGCGCTGAGGGAGGGCACCCCCGGCGCGGATGAAATTCGCGAGCGGCTGGCGACGGAACCGCTGCGGACGATGTGGGAGGGATAAAGGGGGGCGCACCCCTGATGCGGGCGGTTCAAGGTGAACCCAAGTGTCACGTATGACACTTTGCCGAGCTTTGGGGCAGTGGGTTTTTTTCGCGGGAATAATGAGAAACCCGGGAAAGCGGGAAACGCGGGAAAAAAAAGAGAAACCCGGGAAACGGGAAACCCGAAAACGGGAAAACCGAGAACCCTGAAAAATCGTGAAACGGGAAAACCGGAAAAAGGGTGAGGGGCGGAGGTTCGGCATGGGGGTGCGCATCTGCCTGTGTCTGACCCTCCGCCAGCCCGCGCCTGCCATCCGTGGGGGTTCGGTCGTCCGCAACCCTCACGCAGCCAGCGCGCCCTTACGGGCCGCCGCGGCCGCCGGTGGCGCCGTAGACCTGCCCGGTGGCGTAGCTGGCATCGCTGGCGGCGAGCTGGACGTAGATGGAGGCAAGCTCGACGGGCTGGCCGGGGCGGCCCATGGGGGTGTCCTGACCGAAGGTGGGGATCTTGTCCGGCGATTGGCCGCCGGTGACCTGAAGGGCAGTCCACACCGGCCCGGGCGCGACCGCATTGACGCGGATGCCCCGGCTGGCGAGCTGCTTGGCCAGCACCTTGGCGTAGATCATGTTGGCGGCCTTGGTCTGGGCGTAGTCGAACAGGTTCTCGGGCGGCTCGTAGGCCACGACCGAACTGGTGATGATGATGGCGGAGCCGGGCTTCAGGTGGGGAAGCGCCGCCCGGGTGATCCAGAACGGGGCATAGACGTTGGTTTTCATCGTCCAGTCGAACTGCTCGGTGGTGATCTCGGTGAAGAGGTCATGGCTCTGCTGGCGGCCGGCATTGTTCACCAGAATGTCGAGCCCGCCGAGCTGGCGCACCGCTTCCTCGACCAGGCGGTTGCAGAAGGCTTCCTCGCGGATGTCGCCGGGAATGGCGACGCCGCGCCGCCCGGCGGCGGTGATGAGCTGGATGACTTCGCGCGCGTCAGGCTCCTCGTCCGGCAGGTAGTTGATGGCAACGTCCGCCCCCTCCCGGGCATAGGCGATGGCGGCGGCGCGGCCCATGCCGGAGTCCCCGCCCGTGATCAGCGCCTTGCGGCCGGCCAGCCGCCCGGAGCCCTTGTAGCTGGTCTCGCCATGATCAGGCCTTGGCGTCATCTTCCCCGCAAGGCCGGGCCACGGCTGCTGCTGCGTGGGAAAGGGCGGGCGGGGATAGGCGGTGGTCGGATCGCGCATGGGTGCGGCGGTGGCAGCGCCTGCACCCTGCTGCGCCTGCTGGGCCAGCGCCGGGGCGGCAACGCCTGCCACCAGACCAGCGGCCATGCCGCTCACGACCCGGCGGCGGGCGGGGGACTCGGGGGCGTCATCAGACATGGCGTCGGCTCCTCTCCGGCAACGTTTCCCTGTGGCGAACGAACACTGTGGCCGTTGGTTGATTGCGGAAAGCCAATGATTTCCGGGCGTGCGGGCCGGAGGCGAAGGCCAACGGGGCGGGTGCGGCAATGACGTAACTTTAAATCAGGCGGACAATGCTTAAGTCTGTGGCACCTCAGAGCCTTCTTCCGATCTTCCCGGATCAGTCCTGGGCTCCTGACTTCCTTTGTGGGTGCATTTTCCGGGCTGTGGGATGTTTCATCCGGCTCAAAGACCGCACCGACTGCGTAAAGGCACGATTTATGGAACTCGAAGGCAAGGAAAAGCTGCGCTGGATCCTGAAGACCGGCGGGCTGGGCCGTTGTCCGCACTGCGGCAAGGGCAAGATGTTTGCCGGCTGGCTGAAGATGGCCAAGCGCTGCGAGGCTTGCGGGCTGGATTACAGCTTCGCCTCGCCCGACGACGGCCCGGCCTTCTTCGCCATGACCATCGTCTCCTTCCCGCTGGTGGGCTTCGCCATCTGGCTGGAGCTGGCCTACTCGCCCGGCTGGCTGGTGCACCTGCTGACCTCCGGCCCGCTGATCGTGCTCGGCTGCATGGCGTTCCTGCGCCCGCTGAAGGGCTGGATCGTCGCCTCGCAGTATGTGAACAAGGCGGAGCAGGCCGGCTCTGAAGAGCTGGGCCGCCGCCTGCGCGAGGGCAAGACCGGGGCCTGAGGCCCCGTTCGGGCTCGCTTCCGGCCCTCACTGCTGCCTTGGCGACAAAAACCTGTTGACAGGCAATAAACAATCATATTATAGGTTTTTGACGATCAGCGCTGTTGCCGGTCGCCGTACCATGTTGCGTGCTGCTTAAAGGGGGAAATGTCAGGCAGAAGCCTGACGGGCGCAACGGGGGAGGCGGCCATGGGGGGCGGGGTGTCTGTTTGGTGCGGAGCGGCGGCATGACGGCGTCGCTGATCAGCGCTTTGGGGCTGATGACCGGGCTGGGTCTCTTGATCTGGCTGACCGTGCGTGGCCTCAATATTCTCATCGCGGCACCGTTCTGCGCGGCCATCGTGGCGGCGGCGAGCGGCCTTGCGTGGCTACCGGTTGGCGAGATTCAGGGCGCTGGCGGTACACAGGCGAACTACGTCTCTGCCTACACGGACGGCTTCACCGGCTTCTTCCGGGACTGGTTCTTCATGTTCCTCTTGGGGGCGATCTTCGGCGAGGTGATGGGGGCCAGCGGCGCTGCCGCCAGCGTTGCCCAGTGGACGATCCGCAGGATCGGCATCCGCCACGCCGTGCTGGCGGTGGTGGTGGCCTGCGCGCTCTTGACCTACGGCGGGGTGAGCGTGTTCATCGTCGCCTTCTCGGTCTATGCGCTGGCGGTGCACCTGTTCCGCGAGGCTGACCTGCCGCGCCGGTTCATACCGGCTGCGCTGGCGTTCGGCTCGGTAACATTCACCATGACCTCGGCGGGCTCGCCCGAGATCCAGAACCTCATCCCGATGCAGTATCTGGGCACCAACGCCTACGCGGCGTGGGAGGTAAGCCTTGTGGTCGCCGTGCTGATGGCGGGGCTGGGCTACTGGTGGCTGGCCCGCATGGTGCGCCGCGCCGTGGCCCGTGGCGAGCGGTTCGAGGCACGGGCCGGAGACGCAGAGGCGATGGACCCGGCAACCCTGCCGAACCCGCTGCTTAGCCTGCTGCCGCTGGTGGCCGTGCTGGCGGTGTTTTTGCTGTGCCAGTATCCGGCGGAAGCGCCGGGTTTTCTCCAGCCGCTGCTACCTGCGGAATCGCTGGGCAAATATGCGCTGCTGGCGGCGCTGGGCGCGGGCGTTGTGATTGCGCTGCTGGTGGGTATGGCCCGGCGAGCAGAAATGCCCGCAGCCTTTTCGCGCGGCAGCACCGGGGCAATCATCGCCATCACCAACACCTGCGCGGTGGTGGGCTTCGGCGCGGTGGCGCAATTATCGCCGGCGTTTCAGGCGGCGGTGGACGCAGGGCTCGCCATGCCCGGCAGCCCGCTTATTGGCGCGGCCATTGCGGTGACGGTGATCGCGGGCCTGACCGGCTCGGCCTCGGGCGGGCAAACCATCGCCCTGCCGCTGCTTGCGCCGCATTATCTCGGCATGGGCGTTGACCCGCAGGAATTGCACCGGGTGGTCGCCATCTCCTCAGGTGCGCTCGATAGCCTGCCGCACAATGGTTATGTGGTGACGACCATTCGCGCCGTGTGCGGCGAGACGCACCGGGACGCCTATGGGCCGGTGGGCGTGCTGACCGTGATTGTGCCCGCCATTGGCACAATTGTGGCGCTCATTCTGTTCGCGGTGTTTTAGGGCAGGGCTTGCAGCAAATTTTTTGCAGGGGGTCGCCGTGCGCGAAGGCGCACAAACAATAGAGATGCCCCCCTACGCCCCCTTCCTTTTTTAGGCCGCGCCTGCACCTGCGCGGTTTGCCCCTCTGCATGGCAGAAAAGGAGACATGCTTTGCATTTCAGATAAGGGCGGGGTTGCTCTGGCTCGTAATTTTATAGGCTTTTAAAGGTAAAGTGTCACATATGACAGTTTGCCGGAAAGGGGTGCTTTGGCTGGCAGGAACGGTGAGAGCTTTGGGGAAGAACGGCGAACATTCTGAACCGCCGGATCAGATGGAACCGGGTTTCAAGCTCGGCCGCGAATGGGGCTTTTTATCGGGCGCGGGCGATGCTGTCATGCGCGGACGTTCGACCTTTGGTTGATCGCACTTTTGTTCACCGCAGGACACGCGTCCTGCTCGAAAGTTGCTCAAAAAAACGACGGGGGTGTAGGGGCCTGAGACCCCTGCGCCCCTTCAACGGCCCGCGGTTTGGGCGGCGGGTTCGGCGCGGTTGCGGTATTCTATGGGCACCCAGTCATATCCGCCGTCTGCCGAGGCGCGCAGACGGCCGACGCCGGGGAATTGCAGGTGGGGCGCGGCAATGAGCGCGGCCTCGCCAGCAAGGCGGGCAAAGGCTGTTTTGCGCACCGTGCGGGCGGCATCAGGGTCGATATCATAGGTGATGGTGACGGCAGGGCGGGGCAGCTGCACGGCCTCCACGTGGACGGTATCGCCGATGAAATGGAGGGACTGGCCGTTGCTGGTCAGGGTGTAGAACGCCGCGCCGGGAGTGTGGCCGGGG